>NZ_BPLI01000075.1:0-60355 GCF_019656175.1 Bacillus sp. BML-BC051 | reverse complement strand
AATAATAATAATAATAATAAAAGCTGTCCAAAAAGGACAGCTTTACATATGTATTTTTACACTTCGATTGACTTACCATCTTCAACAATATGATAAAGTAAGTGAGCTAAATGATGAATTGGGCCATACTCTTCCTCTTCTTCATCTGTTTCACCTTGGAACTCAAGATCATTTAAGTATAGTGCTAAAAATTGATAGTATAGTTTTAAGTCAAATCCGTAGCACGCAGTTGGCTCTTCATGATCGCCTTCATATTGTAACATTAAGTATTGATCGTTTCCTTCTGCATCTTCTGCATCAAAGAATACGAAGAAGCCAACGTTTGTATCTAAATCAAATAGATGACGAGTGCCTTTTTCTGTTGCTTTGTTGAAGTCCTCTTCACTTAATTTATGTACTGTTGTCGCTTTAGCATTATCTTCTTGATGGAAATTTACTGTAAATGTTTTCAATGCTGACACCTCCTGATTGTATAATACTAGCATAACATATAAAAAGGACTGCTTACAAATGTAAACAGTCCTTACATTCATTTTCGCATTGCCCGTAATAAGAAGCTTACGATGAAAATTAAAACGATCGCACCGATTAAAGCTGGAATAATTGCATATCCGCCAATGACTGGACCAAAACTACCAAGTAATTTCGAACCAATCCAAGAACCGATAATTCCAGCAATAATATTACCAATTACACCACCAGGTACGTCCTTTCCAGTAATTAAGCTCGCAAGCCATCCTAATATACCACCGACGATTAAAGACCAAATCATATGATAACCTCCTTTATATTTCACCAATCAAAATATAATTAGAAACAATTGCTTACCATTAGTTATGTTACATTTTTCATTTGTTATTCATACAGATCAACTATTAGATTATTTCAAAATAAGGAACAACCATTTTTTCCGACTTGTGGTTAATGCCTTTTGTATTTCACATTTTAAGGACAGTCAGGCTTTAATATTGTCCGCATAAACTCTTCTTTAAATGCAGGATAATTAAAACCAACTGCAATTTTTTGAATAGGCCTATTATCAAATGTTGTTGGCTCAGCTATTTTCCTAAAGTCTGCCACACTTTGTCCTCTTGTTACATCATTTGTCGTACTAATCCAAACTGCTGACTTTTTATATTCAAAAATATTATCATTTATAAATGATATGAATGGAAGTAAATCATGAATCGGACTTCCAGCAATACCCGGGTATTCTTTTTTATAAAAGTTCTCATAATAAAAATCAATCATTGGTTTAATAAGTTTCGCCTGTCCTGTTCCTTCTTTATTTATAGTATCCACCATTTCAGGAGTAATTAGTGCTTCTTGCGTTACATTTAACGGAAAAATAGTCGCATTCTTTGCATATTTCATTACAATATTTGCGGCAATTGGATCTCCGTAAAAATTTGCTTCTGATACAGGCGTAACGTTACCAGGAAATAAAAAAGCACCGCCCATAATATAATACGAACATACTTTATCCATTACATTTGGATATAATAAAAATAACGTTGCCAATGTTGTTAATCGTCCTGTCGCTACGATAATAATATCTTCTGGACAAGGTTCAATTAATTTAATTAATTCACAAAAATTTTCCCGTTTACAAATCCTCATATTAGGTGGAATAATTGGTCCTAAACCGTGATCCCCATGAATTTCAGGAAAGAACAAAGGTTCCTCAGCAGTCATCGGCCTTGCTGCACCCTCAATGATTTTTACTTCTGTAGCATAGTATCTTTCTAAAAAATACACATTTTCCGTTACGATATCTCGCGATACATTCCCATATTCAGCAACAATACCTATAATATCTAATTTACATGTTTTATTTGCATAAATTAAAGCCACCGCATCGTCAATACCAAAGTCTCCAAAAAAGATGATTTTCTTATTAACTATCCTCACCCCTGTTCAGCATAATCTACTATTATTATTATGTGAAAAAGACAAGGCTGTGAAACGGTGCAAACTAAAAAAGCCGCCTATTTATTGGCGACTTCAATCTTTTTATAAGATAAATATGCTAGTACATTTTTACTTGAATCGTATTTTGGATTATTTCCTTTTCTCGGTTCTCTCATATGTGTTTTTTCAAATCCAGGAATATCCGGCATTTTCTCCATAAATTCAAGCATTTCTTCTTCAGTTCCTTCAATACGTACGCGAATCATTATTACATTTCCTCAATTCTCATTTTCTCTGTACTAAGTATAACGTACTTTGAAAAGACTGCAAGAAATTTATCTTTTTAATGTCGCACTTTTGTTACATACGAACAGTGCCATTTCGGTATAAAACGATATAATTTTATTATTTTCATATTGAATGTTAAAGAACTCTTGCATTTCAACTGATGTTTTCATCATACATTCTGTTAGCTTCGCGCGTTTCTGCAAAGGTACATTCATCATATCGCACCACCAGTCAAATTCAAATTTCTTGTCAAAAGTAAGACATGACTGCATTTGCAAACCGTTTTTTTCTAACAAGGTAATCCATTCTGTTTTTTTCAGCGCTCGTTCATGACTAGGATCCCTCTTTTTTTCTATAAAATTATAAAATGTATCAAATTCATTATTTTCCGGTGAAACATTATCTATTAGAATAAACAATCCATTATCTTCTAACGTACGATTTACTTCATATATAAACTGAGATGGGTTCGTAAAATGATGCGCTGCAATTCGGCACGTAATCGTATCAAAAGAACGATCTGCAAACGGTAAACTTTCAGCGTTTCCAGCAACAAAAGATACATTTTCATGTCCATTACTTATAATAAATTTTTTCGCACTCTCTAACATTTTTTCAGTTAAGTCTAAGGCAATTACTTCTTTAAAAAATGGAGCTAATACATTCGCAACATGTCCACCGCCAGTAGCGATATCAAGAAGACGATAATTATGACGAGACTCAACTTGTTGAACTACATATTGTAAATCCGGTCCTTTAGCATGAATTTTACTTTTCACATACTTCTCCGCATTATTACCAAACTGCTGTTTCACAAGCTCTTCTTTACTCATTTTATCATCTTCTTTCTATTGTTATTTACATATAGAATTCATATAATAATTAAAGTTCTCTTTATGTATTTTCAAATCCTCTTTTCAGCTTACTTCTTATCATGCTGTCCTATCATCAATATAATATTAATTTTACGTTTTATTACGAAACAAAAAAGGCTACGGGAACTTGTCCCCTAACCTGACTAAATATTTATTACATTTTTACTTTTTCATATACATCTATATAATATAAATCCTCTTTCAACTTCATAATAACGTCTACTTCGTTATAAGTAGCCTCACGAGCATGTAAACCAAATTGATCCATGCCAATCCATATCCATCCAGGTGTATGAAATAGAACATCTACATTAAAATAATCTAATTTAGTAAGCTCCGATTTAATAAATTTATCTTTATTAGCGATTTGTTTATCTATCAAACCATTTTCCAATAGCGATATAATTTTCCCTACAATTGGATGTTCACGAACAATAAAGTGATATTCCTTTTCCTCCACATTCGCCACAATCAAACGAGAATCAGATAAATCAGACCCTAAATTCGACATCTTTATTTATTCACCCCCTTTATGAGTTTCACAAATATAATAACAAATGAATATTCAAATGAAATTAATATAATGTAAAAAATAAAAAAGCTGACTCCCTTTTAGAAATCAGCCTTTATATTTTGATCATCTTTATACTTTTACAAACGATTATAATGTCTCTTTTTCCTCATCATTTCCGGAAACTAAATTCCCAATAGCATCCGCCGTTACTTCAACCACAAATTCACAAATACCTACTACTACTTCTCCAATTACTTCATCCATCTTTTTTACCCCCTTATTTTATGTAACTTATTTGTAGTATAGAAGAGAGTGATTGTTTTTAACTATCGGAAAACGTGACAACAACATTACAATTTTGTAAGCTTTTTCAATTTGTTTAGCTTATATCCTTTGAAAATCCAAGTATGATTCACAAGCATATAGGCCATCATAATATTAGGTAAGTTCCAATTCTGCTAGAGGAGGCGTGTAAAATATATTACGTAAAATTAATTAAAGGTCAATCATTCTATGCTTTTGATCATCGCTTCTTAATGTCTGAAGAAGAAGCGGTTTCCGAAAAAGTTTATAATTACTTACGTCGCAATGAATTTTTTGAGGTACGTAAAGAAGAATATTCGGCTTAACTACAAAAAGCATCAAGAAAACTATCACATAATTGTGGTATTTTCTTGATGCTTTCATTTGCTCTCCCTCTTTTCAACAATTGTGCTCATTCTCTTAATACATACTATTATTTGTCCAATCTATTTCATCGTAAATTTCATATTTTAGTATATAAGGAGGTGACGAGTATGACTCATATCATTGATTACCAGGCTACTCAACCTATAAGTAAAACTGGTGAAACTACTTTTGCAATCCCAGCTTCTCCAAATAAAGCAATTCTAGCAAATTTGAAATTGAGAATTTCAAGTAGAGATTCTCATAATAACCGAGTAGAATTAATCGCTACAGTTGGTGTAGAAGGGATAACTGAGATTTCACAAATTTTATTCCGAATTTTCCGTGATAACATTGAAATTTTTAATACACAAGTAGGTATTGAATCTACAGATTCTGAACAATTCTATGCTCAAACATTTCAAGCTATAGATCAAAACGTTGGAAGTGGAACACACCAATATTCATTAACTGTAGAAAACCTAACTAGTGGCGCAAGTGCAGAAGTTATTGGTCCTCTATCTTTTAGCGCATTAGCTATTGGACAAGAACGTAAATGCTGCTAAACAATCTAAAATTTAATTTTGTGCTTGAAAAAAGCAAGACGTAGTATATATGTTCTTGCTTTTTTATTTTGTTCAAATTTATCCTTACTTTCAATAGACACTTCATCACAATTCTTTTACATTTTCATTGGTTATTTCATCAACTAACAAATCATCTTTTCGACAAATCAAAAAAATTGAAATCCATTCATGAAACACGTAATATAGACTCTGACTCTAAAAAAGTTCGTTAATAATAATACATAAAATAAGGAGGTTTTATATACGAGTTTTTCATTTTAAAAGACGGAGAGGTTTTACAATATGTGGCGTAATAAAAATGTTTGGATTGTTTTAATTGGGGAGTTTATTGCTGGTCTAGGGTTATGGCTTGGTATTCTCGGTAACCTTGAATTTATGCAAAAATATGTCCCTTCTGATTTCATGAAATCAGTTATATTATTTATCGGATTATTAGCAGGTGTTCTAGTGGGTCCTATGGCAGGTCGTTTCATTGATCAGTATGAAAAGAAAAAAGTTCTTCTTTATGCTGGATTCGGTCGTGTTATTAGTGTTATCTTTATGTTTTTCGCAATCCAATTTGAAAGTATTGCCTTTATGATTGCATTTATGGTTGCTCTTCAAATTTCAGCAGCATTTTATTTCCCTGCATTACAATCTGTAATCCCACTCATCGTACGTGAGCATGAGTTATTACAGATGAACGGTGTACATATGAATGTAGGTACAATCGCTCGTATTGCAGGTACTTCACTAGGTGGAATTCTTTTAGTTGTAATGAGTTTACAGTATATGTATGCCTTCTCAATGGCAGCATACGCTTTATTATTCCTCTCAACTTTCTTCCTACAATTCGAGGATAAGAAATCAACAACACCAAGTAAACAAGCTGCGAAAGATAATAGCTTTATGGAAGTATTTCGTATTTTAAAAGGAATTCCTATTGCTTTTACAGCACTTATATTAAGTATTATCCCCCTATTATTTATAGCAGGATTTAATTTAATGGTAATCAACATTAGTGAAATGCAACATGATCCAACGATTAAAGGCTTTATATATACAATTGAAGGTGTCGCATTTATGTTAGGGGCCTTCGTTATTAAACGTTTATCTGACCATTTCAAACCCGAAAAATTATTATATTTTTTCGCAGTTTGTACCGCTTTTGCACACCTTTCCTTGTTCTTTAGCGATATAAAATGGATGTCACTTACATCATTTGGTTTGTTTGGTTTTAGTGTCGGTTGCTTCTTCCCTATTATGTCGACAATTTTCCAAACGAAAGTGGAAAAAAGCTATCACGGCCGTCTTTTCTCATTCCGTAATATGTTTGAGAGAGTTATGTTCCAAATTGTCTTACTTGGCACAGGTTTCTTCTTAGATACGATTGGTTTACAGTACATGGTATTAATTTTCGGTGTCATTTCATTATTAATTATTTTCATTTCATTATCTAAACAGAAACAATATGAAAAACAACCTTCGCAATCTGCGAATTTATAACTTAAGAAAAGAAGCATGGATCATTAGATTAATCCATGCTTCTTTGTTATATATAATCTTATTTATTACGTTTACTGAAATGATTTAAAGGAGTACCCCATTTTGCTTTCGAATATAATATATAAATACGGTCTATAGGAGGCGCAAAATGTCTGATGGCATCCAGTTATTTATTATCCTTTTTGTTGTATTCGTTATGTTTAGCATCATAAACTTTTTAGCAATTTCCCTATCTCAACATAGCCTTAAAAGAAGAATTGTGGCAGGCTTCATATTTTTACTGCTAACGCCTATTATTTTTTTGACAACTACGGCACTCACTTCTATATTCGATAACGCTGGTTTTGGATCAATTAACCTAACCTCTTCTATTATAAACGTGTATATTTTAAACGGTATTGTCATTCTTCTTTCTACTTCATTTATCCTCAAAAAACAAAATATAAGATAGCACACTAGGCATGAATCTGGATTACATTAGATTCCTGCCTTTTTATTTTAAAAACCTCACCTTCCTCCAATTTTTATGTGAAATTAAATAATTCTTTATAAAAATTTAAACTTTATTTATTACAATATCACTATCGTATTCGCACGTTTATTGAAAACGAAATGAAAGGAGCACAAAATGAAAAAGATTCTATTGATTATTCCTATATTCATCGTTCTACTTAGCGGATGTAGCAATAATGATATATACGGTTCTTGGGAAGTCGTTGACAACAAAAATGGTCTTTGCCCTGCATCTTATAAATTTGAAACAGTTGTAAAAGAAGAAAAGAAAGAAAAAATTGTTCAATATTTAGTGGAGATGCAAACATCAAAGGAAAAAGAAGATTTATACAAAGGCTCATTTGTAAAGAATTCTAATGTATATCACATTGATTATGGTAACTCATTTACATCGGATCAAACTTTAAAAGTTGTCGATGGCAAATTAAATGTATACTTTTATACAGTGGAAAAATTATGTACATATAAAAAGAAATGATTACACTTCATTTAAAACGCAGAAAATATTTTCTGCGTTATTTTTAATTTACAAAACCTCCCCAAAAACATTTTCCTCTTTTAAATCTTAAAATTTAAATGTAGTATTATATAATAACAATATTTTAATGCGAGGTGCTTTTTTTGAGAAGTTTAAGTTCATTAATTGTATCAACAATCTGTTCCATTATCCTAATCCTATGGAGTGCACTTTCAGTTTATGAAAGATTCACGACAGGAAATTCATACTATTGGCTTAGTGGTATATTAGGCCTCGTTTTCGTGTTCTTTTTCATCCAAAATATACGGGATATACTTAATAAAAACTATAAAACATCCTAAACCGTATAGAAAGATATAATAAACAGTTCAGTTAACCAACCCTTATTTACAACGCCCTTTCAAAAAAGACTAATCCTCCCTCTAAATTTGTCAATCGTTTTAATTTTCATAAAAAAATGATAAAATGTAACCATGTGTTTTCAGAATAATTAAAAACGCAGAAAGAAAACACTGTTTTTAGGAGGGGTTTTGATGACTTACACGTTAGCAACTAGAATGAAAGCATTCCAATCTTCTATATTTAGTGAATTAGGGGCTTATAAAAAAGAAAAAATTGCAGCAGGTCACAAAATGATTGATTTAAGTATTGGGAATCCTGATATGCCACCTGCTGACTTCGTAAGAGAAGAAATGGTACATACAGCAAGTGAAAAAGAAAGCTATGGATACACATTAAGTGGTATTCAAGAATTTCACGAAGCTGTAACTAAATATTACAACAACACTCATAACGTTAAATTAAATGCCGATAAAGAAGTTTTATTATTAATGGGTTCACAAGACGGACTTGTTCATTTACCTATGGTTTATGCAAATCCGGGAGATATTATATTAGTTCCGGATCCAGGATATACAGCTTATGAAACAGGAATTCAAATGGCTGGTGCAATATCCTATTACATGCCTTTAAAGAAAGAAAATGAATTCTTACCTAATTTAGCAGCTATCCCCGAAGATATTGCTGATCAAGCAAAGATGATGATTTTAAACTTCCCAGGGAATCCAGTTCCAGCAATGGCTCATGAAGATTTCTTTAAAGAGGTAATCGCATTCGCGAAAAAGCATAACATTATTGTTGTCCATGATTTTGCTTATGCTGAATTTTATTTTGATGGCAATAAACCAATTAGCTTCCTCTCTGTACCTGGTGCTAAAGAAGTTGGAGTAGAGATCAACTCTTTATCAAAAAGTTATAGTTTAGCAGGTAGCCGTATTGGTTATATGATTGGTAATGAAGAAATTGTTCGTGCACTTACGCAATTTAAATCCAATACAGATTACGGAGTGTTTTTACCAATTCAAAAAGCAGCATCAGCTGCACTAAGAAATGGCGCTTCGTTTTGCGAGAAAAATCGTGGTATATATCAAGAACGTAGAGATACTTTAGTTGATGGATTCCGAACATTTGGTTGGAATGTTGATAAACCAGCTGGTAGTATGTTCGTCTGGGCCGAAATTCCGAAAGGCTGGACTTCTATAGATTTCGCTTATGCATTAATGGATCGTGCGAATGTCGTTGTTACACCAGGTCATGCATTTGGACCTCACGGAGAAGGCTTTGTACGTATTGCACTCGTTCAAGATAAAGAAGTGTTGCAGCAAGTCGTTGAAAACATCAAAAATAGTGGTATTTTTTCTCTTGAAAAAGTAAATGAATTAGTTAAAAATTAATGATAACTCCCCTGCTTAACTGTTGCAGGGGTATTATTCATTGGAGGTACTTCCATATGCACATTAAAGACACTCTTCCCCATCGTTACCCATTTTTAATGATTGATAAAATAACAAATGTAAAACATGGTGAATCCGTTACGGGATATAAACTCATTACAAATAACGAATGGTTTATAAATGATAGTCAAGACCATATGCCCCATATGTTAATTGTAGAAGCACTTGCTCAGCTTAATGCATTTGTACATCCAAATGATTCTGAAGGTCTAGGATTCCTCTCCTCATTAGATGGGGTTGAATGCCACGGAAACGCATATCCAGGTGATAAACTAGATTTACATTATGAGTTAACTCGTAATCGTGGAGGTTTTATTCTCGGTAAAGGTACTGCAACTGTTAATAATCAGCCAATTGTAACTGTGGAAAAGCTATTAATATATCAAGCAAATTAGAGACGATTTAATCCGCGGGGTATCTATCTCCTAAAAATCGTCTTACCAATATGAACAGAGTAAACAAATTACTTGGTTAGGAGCAGGAAAATGGAAAGTACTATTGGTATCGATGCTGGAGGAACATTAACAAAAATTGCTTATTTGAACGAACAAAAGCAATTAGCTTTTGAAAAATTTTATTCAAATGAACAAGATAAAATAATAGATTGGCTCAAGAAAAATACTCGTATAAAACAAATATGTATTACAGGTGGTAAAGCAAAACAATTACAGCAACTACTTTCAGATTCTTATAAAATAGTAGAACGAAACGAATTTGAAGCTACTCTTATAGGTGTCCAATACATATTACAAGAAGAACAATATGATATAAATAACTTCATATTAACAAATATCGGTACAGGTACTTCCATTCATTACGTTTATAATGACCAATATATTCGCGCTGGTGGAACCGGAGTTGGCGGTGGTACTATTATGGGACTTTCAAAATTATTAACAAATATAGATCATTTTGAAGATGTGATTCCTTTAACAAAATTAGGTTCTAGAAAAGTACTAGATATTACGGTTGGAGATATTTATGATGGTATTCTCTCTCCTATTGATAATAGCTTAACTGCAAGTAATTTTGGTAAAGCCGCTATTACAGAATCAAATTATAATAGCTCAGACATACTTGCTACTGTGCAAGGACTTGTCGGTGAAGTCGTTACTGCATTAAGCCTTCAATTCGCCGAAACAAAAAACATTGACCATATTATTTATATCGGTTCCACTTTATGTAATAACGTACACCTTCAAAATATTATTAGTAACTACACAAAATATCAAAATAAAACACCAATCTTTTTACGCGATGGTGGTAATAGCGGTGCGATTGGTGCTTTACTTCATGTTACGAATAAAAAAAGCTGACACCTGTCAGCTTTTTTGCAACGGTACTTCAAATTCAATAATTGATTCCCCATTCTCTCCAATTCGCTCTACACTAATTCTATCAACTACACATTGTAACTTTTCAGGGAAACTATGAATTTCCTTAGCTACTTCAGCAGCTAACTCCGCACTTTCTTTTCTCCCGACTGTTACATGCGGTATGTACGGAATATCTTCTTTTAAAAATTGTATTAAAGGTCCTGTATACAGCAAATCATGTAGTTCTTCTATTTGTTCTTTCCCTCCCTCAACTTCTAAAAACAAATAGTTTCCTACACTAGTGATACGATTTGCAAACTCAATTTCAATTTTGCCAACCCCTCTTGATAAATTCAAAATATGAGATTTTAATTCATCATTTGAAATATTACTTTTAAATGGAAATACGATTGTTATATGTGGTGGAATTAATCCAAATAAAGGATCATGTTTATGTCTAATGTTCTCTATTTTATCGATGGACATGTTATTTAGAAAAACTAAAATTGTACGCATTTTTATCTCCTCAACTTTCCCTCATTATCATATTCTATGACAGCCTACCCTTCAACAACTTGTTTTGCTTACATCTAAGAATAAAAAACTTCTCAAATGAGAAGTTTTCATATAGTGTGATTATTATTTTCCCGCCAAACTTTCCTAAACTTTATATAACATGCAATTCTCCAAGGAATAATATACGATACTGCAACAATATAAAATAATAAACCGATCGTTTGTTGATCTAAATCAACAATAAATTGTCTTGAACCATATCTCAAAACGACAAGCGCAATAAAAGTAATTAAAAAAGCTGCACTTTTTTTCGTATAAATATTTCCATCATCTCTTCGTTCATAATTTGTTAAAACTATAAGTGGTACGGCGAAAAGAACTCCAATGAATACTGCTATAATAACTTGTAAAATAGCTGGATGCATAGGACCAAAAAACCATAAAGCACCTGGTGTTAAAAATAATAATGGCCACAAAATACGTTTTCCCGTCCCCTTAATTGGCTTATGCATAGAACGATAACGACGCCAAAATATTAATAGTGCAATACCTAAAAAGACTGTAATGAGTGAAGATGTGTCTCCCATTTGCTATCCTTCTCTCTATAGTAATCTACTAATTTTTCAAATCGTTTTTTCGAATGATACTTTACGAATAAATATACTACTAGTTACGATATAAAGAACAGTTAATCCAATTGAAATAACAGTAAAATACGGTATATCTACTAAAGATCCATCACTCGTAAATAATAAACCGGTTATCCCCGCTTCCCCATAAAGCACACTATTTGTTGATAAGAAAAGGGATCCACCAATCATAAGACCAATCCACTGAAATCTTTGTTTAAAAACTACTACTACTTGGAAGAAACATGCTGTTGTAACATAAAATAAAAATTGCAAAATAAATTGTTGTACCGATTGCTCCCCAAAACTAACATTTACTAAATTATATTTTATATCTTGTAAAAGCATAACTTGAAGAAATGAAAATAATGCAGATTGCAATGCGATATAACAAATTGCCCCGATAAAATATTGTATTCTCGTTACACCAAATGAAACAGCTAAACGAAAAAGCTCATCTTGAATGATGAAAACACTCCCTACTATAAATAACATAATTGCTATTGAAGGGTTATTTATAATTTCGGGTAAATAACCAATGTTCGCTCCATTTAAATGAGCAGCATGTAAAGCTCCTTTTATTAATAAAGCAACAATCCAAAATATCACAATTGCTTTATAATGAAAATTTATTTGTAACTTCAACTGCTTCATTAACATCGTCATTTCACTTCACCACCAGTTATGTGAATAAATAGTTTTTGTAATGTAATTCTATCAATTACTAAGCCTTCTTCTTCAAGAGAATAATAATCTTCATTCGAAAGTTCTTCCCATATAACAGTAATGCCTTTATTCCCATAGACTTCTCGATTTATTACTTTCTTTTTTATCGAAAATTCATCTACTTTATCTTTTTTTCCTGAAATAATATGAGCTTGTTGCAATAAATCTTCTACCGATGATTGAACAACTAGTTTTCCTTCTTTTATGATGATCACATCTTCAATCACATGGGTTACTTCTTCTACTAGATGTGTTGATAATATAATTGTTCGTGGATACTCACCGTAATCTTCTAGTAGTAAACTATAAAACAACTCTCGATGTGCTGCATCCAAACCTGTAGTCGGTTCATCAAAAATTGTTATAGGTGCCCTGCTTGCTAACCCTTGAATAATGCCGACGACTGTTTGCATGCCGTGTGATAGCTTATGGTATTTTACTGCCATATTAAGCTGAAATTTATCAGCGAGTTCTTCAGCATACTTTCCATCCCAGTTTTTATAAAACATGCTGCACATCTTAAAGATTTCTTTTACTTTATAACTTAAATGTGCTTCTTCTTTCACTTTAACAAAACAAATATTTTGCATTGCTTTACTATTTTCAAAAACATTTTCACCAAATATTGATACGCTACCACTACTTGAAGTAATTTGGCCTGCAAATAAATTTAATAGTGTCGTTTTTCCCGCTCCGTTTCTACCGAGCAAACCATATATTTTATGCTCTTCCAATGAAATCGTTACTTCATTTACTGCTACTTTCTTTTTATATTTTTTCGTTACATCTTTTGTTTCAAGTGCAATCATTCCTCTTTCCCCTCCTTCGTAATTTTTTGAATCATTTCCATCAATTCGTCTTTTGATATTTCTAACACTTTTGCTTCTTCCCATACTTTCGGTAAATATTCGGTCATAAAAGTATTTTGTCTTTTTTTTAGTACGACTTCTTTCGCTCCCTTTGCAACAAACATTCCGATCCCTCTCTTTTTATATAAAATCCCTTCATCCACTAATACGTTTACCCCTTTAGCTGCAGTAGCTGGATTAATTTGCAGCATCTTCGCAAATTGATTTGTTGATGGAACTTGTTCTTCTTCAAGTAGTATGTCTTTTAAAATATCTGATTCAATCGTTTCTGCAATTTGTAAGTATATTAATTTATTTTGCTCCAGAGTAGGTTTCACAACTTCACCACCTTAGGTTCATAGGTTCATTACTTATGTAATTAACCATATCACATAAAAATGTTTATTTCCATAAATTTCTTTTACAAAAAAGAGAGTCATTCGTTTAAGAATGACTCTCTTTCTAAAAATTTGAAGTTTCAACTCTTATTCTCTAATTCTTTTCATTTTATTTCAACTACTGCACTGGATATTTAACAAATAAAGATTTCCGGAAATCTTTATCATTTATAAGCATTGTAATTTTTTCTTTATTGTCGCTAAGGAACTTTACTACTTTCTTTTTATCCCATATATCATCTTCTTTTGGAAAATCATCAAATTTTTCATACAGGATTGATAGTATTTCTTCTCTTTTTATCGTAAAATTTTTATTTTCTACTTGAAACTCGTAATTTTTCGCATTTGGAACTAAAATCGCTAAATAAATAACGTTAAAGAGAAAATTCTTCTCCATCGTGTCCTTGCCATCAAACCAATACGTCTCAACCATGTCTTCTGTCAGAGTTCCATTTCCTTTTGCACCATAGTTTACCTTTATATTTTCATTCTCCAAACTTATACTTTGAAATGTTTCACCACCGGGTAAATGATTCACAATTGCAACCACATCTGATTTATTACCAACATATGTCCCAGCATATTTCTTAAAAGTACCAGGTTCAACATCAGATATTTCTTTTATTCTTTCTCCGCTAGAACAAGCAGTAATAAATAAAAAAATTGTTAGCATAACAACCACATTACGATGCATATATTTCATTTAGCATCCCCCATTTTTATCGATATTTCGTTAATTACAATACATCTTCTCAAAATCCTTTAAAACATACGCATTTTAATCAAAATTAAAAATTTTCAATTTTTCTGTTTACAATTATCCATTAATTGTATATACTTACTAACGTAAGAAAAATATTCTAAAAGGAGGTCGAAGGAAATGATGAAATTACAATTACATGCTTTAACTTTAGCGTTAACTGCACCTTTGTTTTTCGGACAATTAAATATGAATTCGACCACCCTAATGGAGAATTGAAAATCGTACATTGTTTCGATTAATTCATAAATTCGCCACAGGAGGTCGTATACTTTCCTGTGGCTTTTTCGCGCCCTGCCATAGGAGAACTATATCTTCCTGTGGCTTTTTTGTGCGATTTTTTAGCCTCTTATATCATTTTGTTAAGAAAGGAGCAACATTCGATGACTATTAGCGTATTGTTTTTAAGTATTACGATTCAAAGAAATACAATTTCCAAAAATGAAATTCTTCATAATGAGCAAATTGAAAAAGCAATGAATGATGTTAAGGAGCGCCAAGCGCTTTATTGTGATCACCTGTAATTCCTTTTCGAAAGGAGGAATTCATTTATGACTTTTCATATTTTCTTTTTTACGACTGTACTTCAGAAAAACACTTTATCTGAAGATGAGATCATTCGTAAACAACAATTAAAACAACTAACTGATAAAATGACTGACATTAAAAGTTCATACTATACGCAAATGTATTAAAAATATATTTTTAAGGAGAAGTACCTTCATGAAATTTAAAGCATTCTTTTTAACGATTACCATTCAAAAACGTAAGCTTTCACAGAAAGAAATTTCACGTGAGCAACACATTCAATCTATTATGGACGAAGTGAAAGAGCGTCAAGCTTCTTATTACAGCCGTCTTTTCTAAATAACTTTTAAAGGGGCAATACACTTATGAAATTTAAAGCATTCTTTTTAACAATCACTATTCAAAAACGTAAGCTTTCACAGAAAGAAATCTTACGCGAACAACACATTCAAACTATTATGGGCGAAGTAAAAGAGCGTCAAGCTTTTTATTGCAACCGTCTTTTCTAAATCATTTATAAAGGGGCGATACACTTATGAAATTTAAAGTATTCTTTTTAACAATTACAATTCAAAAAACTAAGTTCTCGGACAGTGAGATATTGCATGATCAACAAATTAATAAAGCTATGGAAGATGTAAAAGAACGTCAAAGTCACTACTGTAGCCATCTATAATTCCTTTCGAAAGGAGGAATGTATTATGAAGTTTCACCTTTTCTTTTTAACAATTACAATTCAGAAAAAAAACTTTTCTGAAGCTGAATTAAAACAAGAACAACAATATAAACAGGTTATAGATGAAATTCGAGATCGTAGAAGCAAATACTACTCTCACCTATAATCACAATATAAAACTTGAAAGGAGTCGATTATGATGTTGATAGCACGCTCTAAGGAAATGATTTGGATAGTTCAGAGGGATTCCACATAGTTTTATCGAGGCTATATTATACAAGTTTTCTGTTACATTTGATATGTAATAAATATATAATAAAATTGCATCAATACACTTTTTAACATCGATTAACAAACAAAAGATACACCACTTAAAAAGCGGTGTATCTTTCTCAGCATAAACTATTTTCGATTACTTCGTTTCGTCTTAAACAATCTCACTAAGTTCGATACAACTGTTTTTGTTACTGCATAAACTGGTACTGCCAAAATCATTCCGATAATTCCCGCAAAGTTACCTACCCCTAAAATTAAAATAATAATTGTTAACGGATGGATATTTAATTTTGAACTCATAATACGCGGTGAAATGATGTTACTTTCAAACTGTTGTACAATTGTTACGATAATAATTACGTACAACGCTTGCATCGGAGATACGAACAGACCTACAATAACAGCTGGTGCTGCACCGATAAATGGACCTAAGTTAGGAATGATATTTGTAAATGCTGCTATAATTCCTAAAACGAAAGCGTACGGTAAATCGATAATTAAATAACCGATAAAAGTAAAAGCACCTACAAATATACAAACGAGCGCTTGCCCTTGAATATATGCAGATAATGTTTCGTTCGTTTCCTTAATGATGCGAAGTCCTTCTTCACGGTAAGACTCTGGTAATAGGCTTACTGCTTTACCTGGAAACGCATGTCCATCTTTAAACATATAAAATAAAATGAATGGTACTGTGAAGATAACTAATGCAACGTTCGTGATAATACCAAATAAAGCCGTTGCACTCGACGTAATCGTGTTTGGTATATCCTTTAAGTATTCAATCGCATTTTTCTCAATTGTTTCAATGGAAACGTAGTTTTGTGTAGATAACCATTCAAATAATCTGTGATGGGATAAATCTTGTATGTATAGTTTTCCCTCTTTAATATAACCGGGCATATTTTTTACTAAATCCATTAACTGTTGTGAGATCGTTGGAACAACTACCCCAACTCCAACTGCAGTTAATGTTATAATAAAAAGATATAACAGTAAAATCGCTAAATTTCTAGGTACTTTTTTATTCTCCAAAAAGACTAACAATGGGTTAAATATGAAGTATAAAAATAACGCGATTAAGATTGGGAAAAACAACGTTGATATGAAGATACCAATCGGTTGAAATAGAAACGATATTTTTGTGCAAATAAATATGATCGCTACAACCATTAGCACTTCTAATGTCCAAAAGTGCACTTTCGATTTCAAAAAAACGTCCTCCTTTAAACTAGCACTTCTCTTCATTGTACCAAAATAAGCAAGAATTTCACATAATATTTTCCTTTACAATATTCCAAAATACCAATAAATACACTACAATGAGATTACATACAAATTTGCAGGTAAAGGTGATAAAAATGACACAATGCATCATATGCAGAAAAGATACGAAAGAACTTAGTGAACAATATGTCATCCCCGAAATATTATGTGGATATTATTTCACAAACTCAATTTGTGATACTTGCCATGAACAAATGACAACAAATATTGATCGTCCCTTAATTCGGCATAAATTAAGTCAATTTAAGATTGAGCAAATGAAAAAACAAATTGATTCCCCGCTCTATACGAATGAACATGGTGAGGAACTTGCGGCTGCTGAGACAGATGTTGTTGAAGTAAGTGATGAAATACTTTATTCCAATGCATTAATTATGAAACTATGTAAAAAGCACGATATTTCACTACATAATGAAATTTGGAAAGAAGAACGTGTAACGAAAGTAGCCAGCTCTATTCAACGTGAATTACTTTTAGATAACCGTAAATACAAAATGAGTGTATTAAAAATGGCTTATACTTTCGCTGTACAAGCTGTTGATGGCTATTTTGAAGATCCAGATGCGATTGATATTTCTAACATTCTATCAAATGGCGATTTTATGGAATTAAAAGAAAAAAGTATAGTTCGCGATTTAAGTAAAAGTTCTTTATGGAATACATTAAATACAAATAGTGAGAACCATTACTTTATTTTATTAAGTGATAAAGATGGCCTGTTCTGTTTCATTCGTCTATTTGATATATTTGACGTTGTCGTTCATTTATCAGAAAAGAGATATGAACTTTCATCTCCAATTGTCGGCGTAAATGATGTAAATAGGCAGGAATTTTATGTCCAAACTTTAAAACAGTATATGGATGGGCTATTTAAAGAAAAAAAACCTTCTATTTAATCGAAATCAGAACATACGGTCTCCTTTCTTGACGAAAAGACACTGTGTTATAATAAGTATGAAAAGAACAATACAATCACATAAACCAATTATTAATTGTAAATAAATAAAAAAGACCAGTGTGCGGCTACACACTAGTCCACGTAACTTAGCAGATTGGATTGTTCATTTATCCTATTTGTTTCTTACAAACAAAACAACCCACATTCTATTGGCATAGGTGGGTTGTTATTTTTTGAGCTTGTCTATTAAAACGACGACGAACGTTAACAATGCAACGAGAAACAGTCCACCTTGCAGTAGCAACGCTATTTCACTCACGTATTATCACCCCCCTCCTATTCGGAGAAGTGATAATTGAACAACCAACCGTACCTTTAGTTACTATTTAATTTTACCATATTTTCTAATAGTTTACGATGAAAACCCGCAAGTGAAATACTTGCGGGTTTTTTATCCCGTATTAACAGGCAGTAAACAAAATGAAGCAAAACATAGGTGAAACTGCCTGTAAATGCCCGATTGGTTCAACTAATAATCCTTTGGGACAATTCACCCAAAGGATTAAAGTTTCATTTTATTTCTCACTATTTTTTTAATGCATATGCATCAGCAATCATTTCCCCAACAATTTTATTTTCTTGTTTCTTCTCGTCTTTCAATAAAGGAAATAACAGTTCTGCCACTTCATATGCCTCTTCTAAATGGGGGTATCCTGATAATACAAACGTATCAATTCCTAACGCTTCATATTCTTTTATTCTATTTGCTACTGTATGCGGATCACCTACAAGCGCAGTACCTGCACCTCCTCGTACAAGTCCAATGCCTGCCCATAAATTAGGACTTATTTCTAACGACTCCCGTGTACCTTTATTTAAATGTGTCATTCGTTTTTGTCCGACTGAATCATATCTGGCAAATGTTTTTTGAGCAAGCTCAATCGTTTCATTATCTACATATTGAATTAACTTTTCAGCCTCTTCCCATGCTTCTTCCTCTGTTTCTCTTACAATTACATGTAATCTGATGCCAAATCGTACTGCACGCCCCTTCTCTTCTGCAAGTTTTCTTACTTCATCTATTTTCTCTTTCACTTGCTCTGGTGGCTCTCCCCACGTTAAATATACATCACTATGTTCCGCAGCAACTTCTTTACCTGCAGCAGACGATCCGCCAAAATAAATTGTTGGATACGGTGTTTGAACCGGAGGAAATACAACTTTACTATCCGTAACTTGAATATGTTTCCCTTCTAAAGAGACCGTTTCACCTTGTAAGGTCGATTTCCAAACTTTTAAAAATTCATCCGCTGCTTCATACCTTTCATCATGTTCAAGATATAATCCATCGCCATGCAATTCAACAGGATCTCCTCCAGCTACTACATTAATAAGTAACCTCCCACCTGAAATTCTATCAAATGTCGATGCCATCCTCGCTGCAACTGTCGGTGACATTAGTCCTGGTCTAACTGCTACTAAAAATTTTAATTTCTCTGTTTCAGCAGCAAGTGCAGATGCTAATACCCATGGATCTTCACACCCTTGACCAGTTGGAAGTAACACACCCGTATATCCTAAATAATCAGCTGCCTGTGCAACTTGCTTATAATAACCATATTCAGCTGCCCTTCCTCTTTTTGTCGTCCCTAAATATCGACCATCTCCATAAGCTGGAATAAACCATAACAATTCCATATCTTTACACACCCCTTACTTATTTTAAAATAAAATACCCTATATAAATTACCCCTAATAATTTATATATTAATTCCCTGTCTCTCCTTTAAAATTATCTCGCCATCTCAAAAACTTCACTTCTAGTAAACGTACGAGTGAATCAGAAAACTTTCCGACAAATGCAAAGATAATAATACCGACAAATACGATGTCTGTATTTGAAAATTGCCTTGCATCCATAATCATATAGCCAATACCTTCTGTCGATCCCATAAGTTCTGCTACTACTAAACTCACCCATGCAACTCCTAAAGATAATCTTGCTCCAAGTAATAGATTCGGCAATGCAGCAGGTAAAATGAGTTTCGTAATTAATTTTCTTTTACTAAACTCTAACACTCTCGCAACATCAAATAGCTTTGAATCCACACCTCTTATTCCTAAAAACGCATTTACGTATAAAGGAAAAAATGCACCGTCCGCAATTAATAATACTTTCGATGATTCTCCAAAACCGAACCATAATACGAAAAGCGGTGCCACAGCTAAATGGGGCACAGTTCTTAACATTTGTACTGACGGGTCTAAATATTGCTCACTTCTCGTTGAAAATCCAACAATCGTTCCTAGAATAATTCCTAAACCCCCGCCGATAAAGAAACCAGCCGCAGCCCTAAATACACTAACACTTAAATGACCGAATAACTCTCCTGTTTTTATAAGTTCTTGAAAAGCTAGAAATATATCTAATGGCGTCGGTAAAATTGTTTTAGAAACTAAATCGAATACGCCAGCTAACTGCCAAATAATTAATACGATAATCGGTATAGTAATTGCTCTTACTAGCACTTTTACATTAGTCTTTCGCACTTTCTTTACATTCTTTTTGCCAATCGTTATACCCGCTGGTTTCATAACAGCTTTCGTATTCTCCAATTTACAAAACCTCTTTTCATTTCGCCTTTAATGCTTTTTCTACGAAAGAATTATCTACAACTTTATCTGTCTTGATTTCTTTCTTTATAGAACCGAGCTTATATTGAAAATCCGCTGTCTTTTGCTGTTCGGCTATTATTTCTTTCGTTACAGGAACTAAAATTGGCTTGTCGTGATCAAATACTTCTTTTACAATTTCAGCATCTATTTTTTTTGCCGAAGTATATATTTTTATTGCTTCATCTAAGTCTGACTCTTGCCACACACGTGCCTTTTCATAAACTTTAAGAAATTTCTCAACTAATTCTGGATGTTCTTTCGCAAATTTTGTTCTCGCAATTAAAAATTCTGGAGAAGAAACATTTAATCGTTCACCATCTGTAATAACCTTGGCGCCTTTATTTAACGTATGTAGCGAAATGAATGGATCCCAAATGGCCCATGCATCTACTGATCCTGATTCAAATGCGGGCTGCGCTTCATCTGGTTGCAGTTGAATGACATTTACATCTTTCGCATTGATACCTTCTTTTTCTAAGGCTCGATACAATAAATTAAATGCGCTACTTCCTTTTGCTACTGCGATTTTTTTACCTTTTAAATCTTTTACACTCGTGATCTTGCTATCTTTTTGTACAAGAATGCCTGTTCCTTTCCTCGCATAACTTGTATTAGCAATTTCGGTAAATTCAATACCTGCTGCTTGCGCGGAAATAACTGGGGAATTTCCCACTTCACCAAAGTCTAATCGATTTGATGCAATTGCTTCAAAATAGGGAGGTCCACTTTGAAACTCTGTCCATTTCACTTTAACTCCTTCTTTTTTAAACTCCTCTTCAAACCATCCTTTTTTCTGTGCCAGTAAGAGCGGACTTAACCCTTGCTGTATACCAATTTGTATTGTTACATCTTCTTTCTTGCTACTCGCTGTACTTTTTTCACACCCTAATAAAAATAAAGATATAGCTAATGCAAAAGAAAGAACTTTTCCTTTTTTATTCATATATAATCCACCCTTTCCTATATACTCGTTTGAATCAGTCCCCCTTGTTCAAACTGCTGCAATACTTTCGTACGAATTTCTTGGAATAATTCCGAAGTTTTACTACGTGGATAAGGTAAATTATTTTCAATCACTTTATGTATTTTTCCAGGCTTTGCACTCATGATGATAATTCGGTTTGAGAGATATATCGCTTCGTCTATATCATGAGTAACAAATACCATTGTCGTTTTCTTCTGCTCCCAAATATTTAGCAGTACTTCTTGCAAATGACTTCTAGTAAAAGCATCAAGTGCCCCGAATGGCTCATCAAGTAATAATACATTCGGATCCCTTAATAAAGCTCTCGCAATCGCAACGCGTTGTGACATCCCGCCTGAAATTTCTTTCGGATAGGATTTTTCGAAACCGTCTAATCGAACGATTTCAACCCATTCTTTTACTTTATCTTTTACATGCTTATCCTTTAACGACAAATCTGCAGCAATATTTTCTTCAACTGTTAACCATGGAAATAAGCGATGTTCTTGAAAAATAAAACCTTGTTTCTTACTCGGTTTTACGATTTGTTCCCCATCAATGACAATCTTACCTTCAAATTCGTTATCTAACCCCGCAACAATTTTCAAAAGCGTACTTTTCCCGCAACCACTCGGTCCAATTATGGTGACAAAATCCCCTTTCTCTAATTGAAAATTAATATCTTCTAATACTTGAACCGTACCAGTTTGTTTCGAAAAATATTTTGATACCCCATCAATTGAAACCTTCACTTCTTCCCCTCCTTGAAATGATTCATTTAAATGAATAGATGCAACATTTGTACAATAAAAAAACCAAAGGCATTTCATCTTGTAATGAAATGCCTTTGGTTTCTCCAATCAGCTATACGTTATAGAATTAACTACATATTATACAAATTTTTCCGATAAGTCAACTAGGTTTTAATGAACGTTATTTATTTTTAAAAATAGTAACAGTTTCTGAAATGATGTTTGGAAGCGATTCTTGAATTGTATTTTTGACTGTATGAAGAGCTTTTTCTACATATCCGTCTTCAAATTGTTCTAACGGCTCAGGTAATTCATCCTCATCCAGTATAATAAACTCTCCACTGGGAAGTACCATAATATCAAGGATTAAATCTTCAAAGGATACAACTTCGTCCGATATATATGTATTCTTTACAATATTAAAATAAGAACCTAGATAACTCCCATCATGATCTCTCCAAACGTATAAATTATATGGACGATTCCTCCAGTAGTATGCAATTGTACAACTTCCTTTCGAGATCGTTAACTTCTTATCGTTCGCTTCCATTGTAAAAGAGTACAGTACTTCATGATACAAAACAATTTTGTCCTGCTGCGCTTCTACTAGTAAACAAGCATGATCTACAGTTGTAGCATCATATCGGATTTTTCTTTCAATAATTTCAATCCCTGACGGACGTAAGCAACTCATTTTTTAAATACCCCTTTTATTTTAGTTCTTTCATTATAACTCTTTATATTTCCGCTAAGAAAGCGTTCAGTCTATTCGTTCATTATTTTTTTAGTTAAAATTTATATAATCTCATTTTCTACTTCACAAAAAAGTCCCTTCTAAGTTAGAAGGAACTCTATTTGTATTATTATTTTATAACCCATGATTTATAAGCCTTCACTTCTAAACGAAACTTAGATTCTTTTAACCACTCCACAGCACTACATACAAGAGGAGATGAATTACCTTCAGTAATACTTTCTATTGGAATCCACCTAGCTCCTAATGAATCTTGCTCTTCAAATTGTTCCAGTACTTTGAATTCACCTTCGCACCTTTCTACAAAGTAAAAAACTGCGATATGATGTACATGTGTGTACTCCTTGAATTTTGATGGAAATTGAAAATCAATTGTACCTACTTGTTTTACTACCGTTACATTTAGCCCAGTCTCTTCTTTAATCTCTCTATGAAGTCCACCTAATAATGATTCCCCATCTTCTAAACTACCACCAGGTAAATCATACCGATTTCTATATGGACCTTTAATTTTATCAATTACTAATAAATTCTTGTTTTCGATACAAATTCCGTACACACCAAACGCACGATGAAAATTAGTAGCATTATTCATGTTTCAACTTCTCTGTGACCATATCATAAAATCTCCGTTCCTCATCAACATTTAAGTGAACGCGGCTTACTGTTTTAGAAAATCCATATAACAATTGCGCTTTTACAGGCTCTTTTAGTGTTATTTCAAATGTTGGAGGTTCCTTTATAAATTCCATCACAGTTGCGTCAAGGACCTCTTTCTCTTTCTTTAAAGATTCTCCTTTATAAAACAAAATTTTATCAATTTGTGTAAATGGTATAACAATTTTCTTACCTAATCCAATTTGAATGATTATTTGTTCTTCTGTAATGATAATCGGATTTTTACGCATTGCTTGTATTTCAGCTAAAAAATAAAACATTGCGTATATGTTTAAAATAAGTAAAATCCATGCTATTACTGGATTCCATTGATGAAGCAAATAATGAAAACCGATACTTTCTATTAAGGTCGCATGGATAATCATGATATATACACCTATTGCTCCAGTCTTTTTGTGATATGAGTACACGGATTCACCTTCTGGTACTGTTGCACGCCACGATAAAAATGCATAATAGATTAACTTACACTCTGTTACAATGATATCTACTAATTTATTTCTTTTCATAGTAGCATCAAACGCTGCATCAATCGCATAAGAAAATGAAGAATATTCTCTTCTATATTCTTTAAATCGTTTGATTGTTTCAGGAAGCACTTTAACGATTTTATAGAGAAGGAAAAATTCTAGACCTACAAAAGCAATTTCTCCCGCAACTATAATATAAGAAACGTTTGAAAACGCTCGTAAATAGTCGCTTGGAATAATAAATCTTGCAAATATATAACCAGCTATTACGACAGGGAATATATACGTTAACGAGTATCTTTTTCGAATAATAAAGAAATACGTAATGACCGGAATTACAAACATACAATCTAACAAAGAACCAAGCACTACTTCATTCGGAGCAGCTGGTACAATCGGAAGGGTATACAATAAATAGTTTGATAACAAGATGAAAGATACGAGTCCAATCCAAATGCCTTTTCGCCTTCGCGATAGTGAGACATTCATATGTTCACTCCTCTATTTAAAAACCTCGTTTAAATGGTCTTTATAAAATATAATGGCACGTTCAAATTCTTTAACTTCATCTACTTTTATAACCGTTTCAAGTAATAATTTCATCGCGGATTCATGATCGTTTACGTTATATTTTGCTAATGAGAGAAACACTTTAATCACGTCGTTATCCGGAAACTGCTGCATACCTGTTTCTAAAACAGTTATCGCCTTGTCATACTCACCTATACAACGATATGTACTTCCAAGACCGATATATGCATCGCAAAGTGACTCACCCTCAAGACCGTTTGCAATCGCCTGTTCATAATATGGCACAGCCTCTGTTTCAAGTCCCATTACATCATGTATCCAGGCACATTGAAAAAGCACTTCTGCATCCCGCGTAAAGTTTGTTAGCCCAATAAGTATCTCTTTGGACTGCGCATATTTCTTCTCATTTCTTAGTTTAATAGCTTGCTTTAATAAATGTTCCATAGAATCCACTCCTCACCAATTATTCTATGTATCCATCTTGAATGGTTAACGTTCGTGTAAAAGTAAAATCCCCTTAAATTAAAGCTTCACTTACCTATATATACTATGCAGATTCACTCTTATCCAAATACTTAAAATTATAAAACGGTAATGTGATTACATAGCACTTCTAACCTTTTAACAATTTCTTTCGCTGTTTCATCTTTCCCATTACATAACTTCCCTTTACCATCTTGTCCAATTACGTAGTGCACTGCTCCGCGCGAATATAAAGAATGTGGTGAATTTGCAATCATTACATTTGCCTTAGCTTCTTTCATTCTATTTTTCGCTCTTTCAAACAGTTCTTCTTCATTTACATCACTTTCAAGTTTAAATCCAACGAGTACCGTTTCTGGATCCCACTCTTTTATATGTTTTAATACTTTCGGAGCCTTTTGAAAATGAATAATTGGCGCTATATCACTTGAAATTTTCCCATTCATATCAAGAACATTACCATCTTGATCACAAATTTTGTCTACAACCCAATCTGATCCAGCCGCTGCCATAATGACCGCATCGACCTTTTCATGCGTAAGTATACTTTTCATTTTATCTTGCAAATCAACAATTCCTTCAAATGGGTGTAATTCTAATTGATTATTTACATCGTTCGGTTTCTCAGCGAAATAACCGTGTAAATATATAACATAAGCCCCTTTATCTATAAGCTCTTCCGCAATTATTCTTCCAATCGTACCTTTTGCCATATTCGTATGCCCGCGTACTTGGTCCCATTTTTCTAAACAACCACCACTCGTAATTAATACCTTTTTCCCTTTCATTGTAACCATCCCTTACTGATTTTTCTTACGAAACCATTCTGTTCCAAAGTCAACGATATCTCGTTGCTTCATAAGTCGGCACGTTGCATTTCCTATTTTCCCATTTGTTACAGTTCCTTTTCGTTCAAACTCTACACCGATTTCTACAAACTTATCAGAATCGTAATCCATATCAACAAACTCTTTCCATACTCTTTCACCATTCTCTATAATTGGTGCCCCTACTTTTATTAACTCACATGCACCAGAACGAACTTCAGATAAGTGTACAGACGTATTGGAATCATATCCAACACCAATTAATAATATGTATCCGTCTAAATCGTATATTTTTCTTAATGGAGATTCCTCTCCTAAACTCATTGATAACGACTGATTCATCGTTATTTCTTCTGCATGCTTTCCCCATGCAGCAAAACTTCCTAATGGATGGTTACTACGTACCACATTCGGATATGTACGAAAACATTCAACTACTTTTCCCATTGCTCTTGTTGGTGTAATATGTGGCTCAAATGCTGGGACATTGTCTCTGATAATTTGCCACCATTCTTCAGGTACAGGTGGTCTTGACCAATGTTTTGGATCAGATAAATCCGAAGATTGTGTTGGCATAATAATTGTTCCCTCTTCCGTAATAACTTTCATTAACGCCTCTACTACCGCAACTGCTCCGCCAGATACCCAGCCAATAGAACTTAGTGAAGAATGTACAATAACCGTCATTCCTTTTTCTAACCCTAATTTTCTTAAATCATTTGAAATTGTTTTAATTGTATTTGGCAATGGTGTACTTGCCACTATGTCATTCATTTTCACGATTGTTCCCCCATTTTTTTAAACTACTACATATATATATTATCATATTTTTCTTAATTTTTAACTTAATCATTTTCATCCACATATAAAATGTTAATATATTAATTTTATATAACTATAGAAGAAAAATAAAGGCGTTGCATCAAACAATAAAAACACTAATATAAACGAAAGAGCCCATCACAACTGATAAGCTCTTTCGTTTCATTTACCCTTCAATTGTAACCCCTGTAAACATCGATAAGTTTCCCGTGATTTTTTCGCCTACACGTAAAAATAACCCTGCGGCTCTCCCGCTAATACAGTGGGAACCAATTAATAGTTTACCAGTATACGGACCATCCCATGTATCAATTGTATAGTCAGGCATTTCTATGTATTGCTGGTATATTTTTCGCTGTTCAAAATAATACTCCGTTTTATCTTCAGCTAATAGTTCATCATTTTCGTATATAGATACCCCTCCGCCTTCACGCCCGTATAAAGGCTTAGAAACATATGACGCATCTCTTTCTATAAACGGTTTATTTGTAAAATATGTAGGTAAGCAGTAGCTCTGAATGATTGCTCTCTCTTCTTTCTCAAAGAAAACTCCCTCTTCGAACAGTTGCCAAATTAATGCGAGTACACTTTTATTTTGCATAAGAAAAGCTGCAGGTGGATTAATGATTTTCACTCTTCCTTGCGCTATATGGTCTAAAAACTGAAGTCCAATCCTTTTCCCATTTTTATCGGTATCTGAAACTAAATATTCAATTGGATATAGTCTATATAAGTAATGGATTCGTTCACCATTTTGCGTATATATACCATCATCTGCTACGACGATATCTTGTATACCTATATAATCTGTTGATTGATCTAAGCAATAGCTTCTTAAAAATTGAACTGTTTGATGATCTTCATCGTGCCAATCATAACTAGTAAAATATATCGTCTCTTCAGGTCCAATATTATAGTCATGTTTAATTTGTTCCCATGCCTGCACAATATGCTCTTCTATATGATTGGGATGATTTACATCGTGATAACGGCACAACACTTCATTTGCGACGGATGGCTCTAAATAACCTGTTGGTGTATCACAATTTACTTCTATTAATTTTATATCTTCACCGTTTACTATAAAGTCAAACCTTGTAAAATATGAAAACAAACCAATATGTTTCATTCTCGCAATTTCCCACGTTTCAGCTGGAAATCCTAGTTTTTGAAAATCTTCTGTCGTATTGATAATATATTGATAGGTTCTATATAACACATACATAATTTCCTCTGTCGCTTTTGAAATAGCAGTATATGTGTTTACTGGCATACGATACATACCCGTTGCCATATATTGATTCCATTCTTCCTTCTCTAAAAGGCTCGGCCATGTAAATCCATTCCTACCAACCTCTTCCGCAAGTGAAAACCATACTTTCATATACTCTTTCTGCTCTTGTTCTGTATACATGACTCCATTATCCTTTCGTGTTATGATCCGGCTGGTGCTTTTGCATTCCCAATTCCACTGGAACCAGAATTCACTTTTGGCGTTTGTGTCGTAGATGATTTCGGCGTATTTGTATCTGGCGTCACTTTATTTGAGGAATTTGGCTGTTGTTTATTTAAATCTACTTTATTGGAAGTATTATTGTTGTTACTGTTAGTTCCGCCGTAAGAACCTCCACCACCGCTGCCACCAGTTCTACTTTGGTCTTTTTCACGATATGGAATAATATTATTTGCATACGGTTTCTTCATTATATTTGGTTTTGCTGTATAATTCATATTTGAAGTTCTGCTTGCTAATAAATATCCTGCAACGAACGGCAGTATCGGCAAATGTGAATTTTCATGATAAGAAGAAAATGACGGATTATTTTCCTTACATAACTCATCTTTTTCTACATTTTCATTAGTTGGAGCTTTATCATCACAATTTAATGTTTCTTGTTCATTTCCTTGTTTTGCACCATCTGTTTTAACAGCGGTACTTTCTTTCTGTGCAGTTTCTTCTTCATAATCGCCACAGCCTGTTAATAAAAAAGATGACACCCCTATTGAAGTAGCAATTTTTATAAATTTACTTTTATCCATTCTCATGTGTTATACACCTAATTTCTATTATCTATATTTTTCCAGATACCTTTATTATATAATGTAAATATCACTTTTTTCAAACGAAACATAATATGTATATTTATATATTTTTATACTGCATTCCCAAATAACAACAAAACCTTTCAACCCCCGGATATTTTTCTCCTAAACTTTTAACCTGAAAACCAATTTTTTTATAAAATTCTACCGCTTCATCGTCTGTCTCTGCCTCTAGATACCTCAATTGATGCATTCTTAATACTTCCTTTATCATTTGCCACGCAATTCCATTATGACGATATTGTGGAACGACTGCTATATGGCAAATTCTCGCTTTCTTTGCTCCGATTATTTCAATACCTATGCAAGCCTTTTCTTCATATCTATGCAAAGTCGCTTTATTCCTTTCATAAAATAAAACTGCTTTCTTTAAGCTAGTTTCACTTGGTCCGACTGCATACTGTAGTACATTTAAAATGGGATCTTTCTCAATTTGTTCAACGCGTTGCAAATTCATATCATCATTCCTTTCTATGAAAAAAGATTAGCTCTTTATATAAAGAGCTAATCTCATTACGCCGTTATTTTTTCTTCTTTCTTCACAACGACCGCTACATAACTATGTAGTATCATTCCAATAATAACGAGGCTCATACCAATCCAAGATAAAGATGACGGAATTGGTGCAGATAACAAGATAAGTTCTCCTACTAGCGCAAATAAAACCTCACCGGACTGAGTTGCTTCCACTGTTGCTAGTTTTTGCGGATCATCTTTTACAAGATCTGTCGCAAAGAAGAATAATACCGTTGCGATTAAGCCAGAACTAACTGCTACTATAAAACATTGGAAAACTTGGCTACTTGACGGTAGACCACCTGTTGATACTTCATAACCAGATAGTAAAAACCAAAATGGTAAGCTTGCTAATGTCATACCGAGAACTCGCTGAAATACGTCTAATTCCCCTTTACAAACTTGCATCATTTTTCGATTTCCAAGAGGGTACGCAAACGCTGCAATAAGTACAGGAACTACACATAAAACGGTTTCACGAATTCCTAATGAAGAAGCATGTTCTACTTGCATGAGTACAACACCACATAAAATAATACCCGACATAACTAATTCCTTCATTGGGAGTTTTTTATGTAACGGATCTACCGCAAAAAATGGTGTTAACAAAATCCCTGCTACGATCGTAATTTGCCATGTTGATGCAACGAGCCAACCAGGTCCGAAAGCTCCAGCAAAACTAAGTGGTGCATAAAAGAGACCAAATCCAACGATACTCCAAACTAACCATTCTTTCGGATTGTTTTTCATATATTGAAAGAGTTGCTTTAAGTTTCCTCTATACATGACAATAAGTAAAAGCATTGGAACCATAAAGTAGTACCGTAATGATGCACTCCAAATCCAGCTTCCACCTTCTAAGTCCATCGCCCGGTTTAAAACGAAGGTAAAGGCAAAGAAAAATGATGCCAATATCCCTACTGCAATAGCTTTCATGATAAAACCCCTTGTTTAGTTTCTTCTTATACTATACAACAAATTAAATATAATTAAAATTTGAAATCTTTATCTCGCATGTATTCTAGCTCTATATAGTTTTCTTATCTGACTAATATGAGCTTGATGGTACCGATTATGATCTGCTATATGCCATATCCCCCATCTTATAGTCGCATTTTCTCCCTTTTCATAAAAAACTTCTCGTGTTAAATCATTTTCTGTTAGTTTCATACATTCCGCATAAAACATATGTTGCACAGCTTCATAATCTTGCATTAATTGTTGCAACGTCTGTTTTCTTAAACTTGGCAGTTTTCCTGCTTCATTTAACATAGGTCCATATATAGTATCAAGTGCCTGTGGAATTGCTTCTCCTTTTAAGCGGTACACCCAATGTAAATCGACAACTGCTAAATGTTGAAGTAGTTGTCCAATACTATTTTCATTATTTTCTGACCCTTTAAAAGACAATTCTTTCTCATCAATACCTTCTACTAACTTTTGCAATCGTTTAAATGTATCCGTAACCATCGCATACAAAATCGCTACTTGCGGGTTCATATTTTTTTCTAAACGGAGATCTTTCATACTAAACTCCCTTTCTTAAAAGAACAACACCATATATTCATCATCACTATATACACCGTTTATTTTTAAAGCTCTTTTCTCGATTCCATACGTTTGAAAGCCCATTGATTCATACAATTTTTTTGCTGGCTCATTTGTGGACACAACACCTAAAGTCAATTGTTCCAAGTCCATTTCTCTTGCTTTTTCAATTGCCTTACGTATTAACTCACGTGCAAGGCCACTTCTTCGATTACTTGCATCTACATACATCGCAACGATATGCCCTTTATGTTTATATGCCTCTTTCTCTTCTGTTAGTAAAGTGACAACTCCAACCAATTGATGATCCGCATTAAAAGCACCGAATGTACAACTAGTAGCAGCTGTTAAATTACTTTCCACTCGCTTAATCGGATTTTCTTGACGAATCGCCTCTTCATAAGTCGTTACAAATGCCTCTGGATTTACTTGTAATGCTTGTAAACGTAACTCCCAATATTTTTCCGCATCTTCTTTCGTTAGTAATCGAATCATATTACTCCATCCCCTTATAATTTACATAATATTTTTATGAACTACTAATTAATGTTTGATATTCTTCTCTTAACATACTATAACGATATCGATGAATGAACTGACCTTTACGTAATCGATCATTTCTCATTAGTCCTTCACAAACAAAACCGGCCTTTTCATAGCTCTTTCTAGCTTGAAAATTATCTTCGTCTACACGTAGCCAAACTTTTTCTAATTTAAATTCAAAGAATGCTAGCTGTAACATACCATATAGAGCTGCTATTCCATATCCTTTGCCCCAATACTCTTTATTACCAATCCCGATTCCCAGTTCTGCATTTTTATTTGTTTTATCAAAGTTTTTAAGATCTACCCATCCAATATGTATGCCGTTCTCTGCCGTGATAGCTCTTTGTTCATAACCATTTTTTCGATTTATACATGCTTCAATCCATATTTTCGTATCTTCACGAGTGAACGGTGGATATTGATCTGGTACAACTAAATGTTTCGTTACTTGTGTATCTAATGACCATTGATATCGATCTTCTACATCATCTAGTGTCAGTTCTCTTAATTGAACAAATGGTACATTCATTGTGTTAGCCCCTTCTTATTTTCCTATAGAAAACCCTTCGAACATTCTTCCTCCATACTGTTCTAGTGTTTTTTCTACAAAAGTAATTAATTTCATTTTCTCTCCAGTTATATAAAAATGATCGAAAGCCGCTACAAATTGATCTGCGTATTGTTCATCATATTTTCTAAGTACCCTTATAAACCATTTTGAACTTCCAAGCCATTTTCCATTTACTCTTAATACATATTCATGTAATAAATCAGCTAATAAATTCGCGATAAACAACTCTTCTTCTCTTTTTGTCGCCCCGATAAAGTCATCCAGAGTATCCGTAATAAAATATCGCTTCTGCTTCATCATTTCTTCGGTCCATTTAGCTGGTCCTTTATTTAGTAAATCATTTGCTTCTCTTTTTAATTCCTCAACAATTTCATCTTCCCCTTTTAATACAATACCTTCTGCAACTAATTGTGGTAACGAAGGTCTTCCGCGATCACAATCCATTTTAAAAAAGGCTTTATACGTTTCAAAATTATGTACAAACACCTCAACAGGCCATCCATTACTATAGAAAGATTCTCTATAACAAGATGACAAACTACGATCTATTATTACAATATCTAGGTCAGATGTTTTTGTCGCCTCTCCTCGTGCAACGCTTCCTCCTAGTAAAGCTACATCACAATTCGGAAATTGTGATGTAATTATGCTTTGTGCTGCTTCCATTGATTTCATAACCGTTCCCCTTTTCTTATTTCACTTTCTTTTTTCAGCTCTTTCTCTCGCTTTTTTTATATACGGTTCTGCGTCTGGTGTTTTGCATGACGTTGCTCCGTGATCAACCTTTACTTTTCCAATTTCACGTGCAATTTCAATCGCTGTTTGCTCTAAGTCTTCATTACGAATACCTATCGCGATTAATGCACTATTCATCGCTTCTTTTTTTCTATTTTTTTCATTATGTATATTTACTTTAATTTCTTCTAGATACGGAGAGAAGAAATCATCTTGTAACGTTTTATTTTTAATCGCTATATTTGCTAATAGAGACCAGCCTGCTCTTCCAATCCATTCATCATCAGACTGTGTCCATTCTTCCATTCTTTCTATCGCGATTGGCGACGTACAAATAGCCGTCATCAAAACGTCCATTAAACAATAATAATCAACTTCCTGTACCCATTTATTTAGCTGTTCTGTCGTAACTTTTTTCGGATCTAAAATCATCGTCGCTAAAGTCATTGCATCCATATTTTTTGTTTCCCATAATAAAATTGCTAAATCATGATCTTTTTTTATCTTCTTTTTTAACAATTTTAAATTGGCAAAACTAACTCCGAAGAGTGGCTCTTTCGCTCCGTGGTTTTTATACGTTTTACGATTTTGTTCTGTTCCATATTCCTCTAGTTGTTGCATTACTTCTTCTAGTAACATATGCACACCTCTTTTTCTTTTATGTTGATTTCATATATGTATGTACGATATATTCTACATTACTTTTTGGTTTTCCTATATGTATTTTTAAAATACGGTATGTGAAATTTTTATTAGTGTACTTTAAAGCAACAGACACTCTCTTCACTAACCATACGATGTATAACATTACCCCACTAACACACTGAATGGCTTTACTAAATATAAGGACAAATTACATGCATTTTCATTCGATTCTTGTTTCATTTTATTAAGCATGCAAAACAATGAAATCTTGCATGCTTTTTTACAAACTTTTTTACGTTTGTAAAAAAGTTTTTTTGCAATTACCGCCCTATAATTGCTAATATAGTAGAGTAGAACTTTTATAGAGAGAAGGAAAATTATGCACAATGGAATTCGAATGACAACTTTAGTAAAAAGGGCTATGTTGATTTGCGCGGGGGTATTATTTACATACGAAGCAACTTTAGGATCAACACATACTGCTCTAGCAAGTACAGAGGATGAAACAAAATCTGTTCAACTTGTAAGTGAAATTCAATCATCTCTTGCACCGAAAGAAGCTCCAAAACAATATAACGGGCAAGTTAGAAAAGTCGCTTACTTAACATTTGATGATGGTCCTGGAAAATACACAGCTGAGCTTTTAGATATGTTAAAGAAAGAAAATGCAAAAGCAACATTCTTCCTAATCGGTTCAAATGTAAAAGCATTCCCGGAACTTGTAAAACGTGAAGATGCTGAAGGCCACTATGTTGGGATGCACAGTATGACTCATAACTACAAGAAGCTTTACACTGAAGGTCATTATGTAGATGAAATGAAAGAAGATCAAGGCTTAATCGCTGGCGTTCTAGGTAAATCACCAGTATTAACTCGCCCATCTTACGGCTCAATGCCAGGGTTAAACGAAGCACTTCGCAACAAAGTTGTCGAAAATGGATTAAAAGTTTGGGATTGGACAATTGATTCTTTAGACTGGACATACAACAAAATGCCTGTTGATGCTGCATCAGCTAAAATTGTACAAAACGTTGTAAATGGAGCTGACAAGCCAACAGAAGTTATTCTAATGCACGATATTCATCCACAATCCGTTAAAGCAGTACCTGGAATTATTAAAGGACTGAAAGAAAAAGGATATGAATTAGAAAGTTATAATGAGAACGAACACTTCCCATTAAACTTCTGGCACGATAATCGTATGTAATGTGAAAGACTCTATTTCCTCTAGTAGGTTATTGAGTCTTTTTTTCGTATTGGGTATTACTTCTCTTATATTCGATTCCCCCTTCTTCCTTTATATCAATGGGATATAAAAACCACATTAATTTAACTAAAAAACATGACATGTTATTCTAAAAACGACTAGTACGAAATTAAAACATATATCAAAATACAGTAAGAAATTATGGATTGAATATACAAATTCAATCCTATTTTTTATATTATCAACACTTTAGCACATATTACTCTTAAGGAGTGATGTGTATATGGATTTTCTTTCAGCCGAATATTTATCTGCCCTACTTACCATCATTGTAATTGATTTAGTGTTAGCTGGTGATAATGCCATTGTAATTGGATTAGCAGCAAGGCGATTACCGAAAGATCAACAAAAGAAAGTGATTATATGGGGAACTATCGGGGCAATTGCGATTAGGGCCCTCGCTACTTTAGTTGTCGTCTGGTTATTAAAAATACCAGGGCTACTTCTAATTGGTGGTGTACTCCTTATATGGATTGCTTACAAATTAATTGCTGAAGGCAAAGATCATGATATTAAGGCCGAAGAAGGATTTTGGTCTGCTATTAAAACCATTATTATTGCTGATGCGTTAATGGGTATTGATAATGTACTTGCTGTTGCAGGAGCTGCGCATGGCAATTTTTCTTTAGTCATCATTGGACTATTAGTATCTATTCCAGTAGTAGTATGGGGTAGTACATTAATTTTAAAGTGGGTAGACCGGTTCCCTGTCATCATTACAATTGGAGCAGCTGTATTAGCTTATACTGCTGCGAAAATGATTGTAGATGAGAAATGGTTCGCTGGATTTTTCGAAGGTAACCCTTTCATAAAATGGGCCTTTATCATTATTATCATTGCGGGTGTAGTATTCTTTGGAAAGATGAAACAAAAAACAAAAGATGTTTCTATATCATGACAACGTTATATGTACAAAAAAAAGCGCTACTCCTATGAGTAGCGCTTTTTAATATTTATTTCGTTTCTCCGTCTTCAGTCGTCTTTACCTTCGTTTTATTTTTATCACGATGGTTATAGTTGTACTTCGAACGATCGACCGGTGTAAATCCTTCCGGTGTATAGAATCGTAATAAGTCACCGTTTACGACTTGGTCAGAGTATTTTAATGACTTTTGAACCATTTGTTCATTTTGTTTTATTTCGTCTGTTAATTCTACAGAGTTACCAGTAGCTGTATCATAGTATTTTCCATTCAATGCAGTAACTGTTGGACTTACGAAGTTACCGTTACGGAATGGAACAACTTGTTTATGCTCTGGTGATAATAAATCGGATCCAAATTGGACATAATTTTTCGTATCTGTACCTAGTAAGTGTAATAGTGTCGGAAGAACATCAATTTCTCCGCCGTATTGATGTTGTACGCCACCCTTCATTCCTGGAACACGAATGATTAACGGTACACGTTGCAGTTGTGCATTTTCAAATGAGTTCATTTCTTTACCCATTATTTGAGACATTGCTGCGCCATGATTATCTGAAATACCGTAATGGTCACCGTACATAACGATAATTGAGTTATCGTATAAACCAGATTGTTTCAAGTAATCCATAAATCCTTTTACAGACTCATCTAAATAACGTGCCGTTTGGAAATACGTATCTACTGAAGAGTCACCTGTTTTAGCTGGTTCAATCGTCGCTTCCTCTTTATCAATTGGATAAGGGAAATGGTTTGATAGCGTAATGAACTTCGTATAGAACGGTTGTTTCAATGTTTGTAATAACGGAATGGATTCATTAAAGAACGGTTTATCTTTTAATCCATAGTTTACTACATCTTTTTCGTTCATATCGTAGTATGACGCATCAAAGAATTTATTAAAACCAAATGATTTATAAATCTCGTCACGGTTCCAGAATGTTTTATAGTTACCGTGGAACACTGCTGATGTGTATCCTTGTTGACCTAAAATAGCTGGTGCTGATTGAAACGTGTTATGAGCTTTATTTGTAAAAACAGATCCTTGTGGTAATCCAAACATTGAGTTTTCTAGCATGAACTCCGCATCAGATGTTTTACCTTGTCCTGTTTGATGGAAGAAGTTATCAAAGTATAACGTATTCGCATCTTTTGTAAATGAATTTAAGAACGGTGTAACTTCTTGCCCATTTAATTTATAATCGATTAAAAAGTTTTGGAATGATTCTAAATGAATATAAATTACGTTCATTCCTTTTCCTTTACCAAAGTACTCAGGATTTGGACTTGCATATGTTGATGTAAGATAATTTCTAACCTCAGTCATATTATCTCCATCAGCTAACGCTCGTTCTGTTGATGCTTTCGCACTTTGAATACCATCATAAATCGTATAGTTGTATGCCCCTAAATATTTCACAATATAATTACGGTCAAATGTTCTTGTTAATAATTCAGGACGATCCGATTCTGCAAGACCTAAGTTAATGCTGAATAATAAAATACCAGCTACAAATACTAGTGATAATTTATGCTTCGCAACACGAATTGGTTTTGGACTTGCAAATTTTGTTGCGACTAAAACAATTAAAATGATTGTATCTAAGAAATATAGTGGATCATATGCGTGTAGTAATGCAAAAATACTACCACCTAAATCTCCAAAGTTATTCGTCTGTGTTAATGTCGGGAACGTAATAAAGTCGCTGAAAAAGCGATAATATACTACGTTTGCGTATAAAAGTATAGACATTAACAAATTAATAACAATTAACCAAATGTAAGCACGTTTCCCCTTTGCAAATAATGCGAGCCCTAAAAATAGAACTGCTGAGCTTAACGGGTTGAAAAACAGTAAAAACTTTTGGATTGTGTTGGATATCCCTAAATTAAATTCTGTCACATATGCTGCGTATGTTTTTAACCAGAATAAAACAACGGCAAACACAAAAAATCCAAAGTGATTGCTTAACACACTTTTGCTCTTTAATAAGAACTTTTTCATCTCTCCACCTCTTTTAATCATCCAAGGCTTATTTTGATATAAGTCTGTCTCTCTATTCAATTTTTAATCTCCAAATAGATTTTATTTATTTTACTATATGAAGAATATTAGTAATTATAATTTGAAGCTATTATTTATTCAACTATTTTTTTACAAATATTTTGACCTTGGTTTCTATTTAACAAAATAATTTTGTAACATTTTCGGTTTTCTCCCAAGATTCATCCACTAATTATGACACCACATACTATAAACCTTTATTCACTGCTTCGCAAATAAATATGTCTCCAGTTCTGGAACATTAATGTAATATAATGAAATTCACAATAGATAGCATTAGTTTTTTTCGGTGTATATTACATCCTTTCCTGTAATTCAAGTTTATTCATGCTGCAGCCATTTCTATATTTGCAACATCAAAAGGTCTTCCCTCATCTAAAGTTATTTTTGTATAATTATTCACAATTCATAAAATCAAAGATTATAAAAAAACCTCGCTCTCATAATGAGAGCGAGGTTTTTCATCATTTATTATTGACCTTTGTACATTGCATCTACTTGCTTTTGAAGTTCTTCATTTTCTAAGAACTCATCGTAAGTAGCCTCTTTATCGATTACACCGTTTGGCGTTACTTCGATAATGCGGTTTGCAATTGTTTGTACGAACTGATGGTCATGAGATGTGAATAACATTGTACCTTTGAATGCGATTAAACCGTTGTTTAATGCAGTGATAGACTCAAGGTCTAAGTGGTTCGTTGGATCGTCAAGCGTGATTACATTCGCACCACTTAACATCATTTTAGATAACATACAACGAACTTTTTCGCCTCCAGATAATACAGAAACTTTCTTCTTAACTTCTTCACCTGAGAATAACATACGGCCTAAGAAACCACGTAAGAAGCTTTCTGACTCATCTTGTGGAGAGAATTGGCGTAACCAATCAACTAAGTTGGAGTCACTGTTCTCAAAGTATTTAGAGTTATCTCTCGGGAAGTAAGATTGAGATGTTGTAACGCCCCATTTGAATGAACCGCTATCTGGCTCCATTTCACCCATAAGGATTTTAAATAATGTTGTCATCGCAATATCGTTACGACCGATAAATGCAACTTTATCACCTTTATTTAAAGTGAAGTACACATTATCTAACACTTTTTCACCATCAATTGTTTTAGAAAGACCTTCAACAGTTAATAAGTCATTTCCTATTTCACGCTCAGGTGTAAAGCCAACAAATGGGTAACGACGTGATGATGGTCTAATATCATCTAATGTAATTTTATCTAATAATTTTTTACGAGAAGTTGCTTGTTTCGCTTTAGATGCGTTTGAGCTAAAGCGTGCAATGAAGTTTTGTAACTCTTTTACTTTCTCTTCTTTTTTCTTATTAGCATCTTGTGTTAATTTTAAAGCTAATTGGCTTGACTCATACCAGAAGTCATAGTTACCAACATAAAGTTGAATTTTACCGAAATCAAGATCAGCCATGTGCGTACAAACTTTATTTAAGAAGTGACGGTCATGGGATACAACGATTACTGTATTTTCAAAGTTCATTAAGAAGTTTTCTAACCATTGAATCGCTTTTAAGTCCAAGTGGTTGGTAGGCTCATCTAGTAATAGAATGTCAGGTTTACCAAATAATGCTTGAGCAAGTAATACTTTTACTTTCTCTGCCCCAGTTAATTCTGACAATTTCTTATCATGAACATCTTCACCAATACCTAAACCTTTAAGAAGGATTGCAGCTTCTGATTCTGCTTCCCAACCGTTAAGCTCAGCGAACTCACCTTCAAGTTCAGCAGCACGCATACCATCTTCATCACTAAAGTCTTCTTTCATGTAAATGGCATTTTTCTCTTGCATTACTTTGTAAAGTTGCGTGTGACCCATAATTACTGTTTCTAATACTGGGAACTCTTCATATTCGAAGTGGTTCTGTTTTAATACTGCTAAACGCTCACCTGGCGTAATATGTATGTCACCTGTTGATGGTTCAATTTCTCCAGATAAAATCTTTAGAAATGTCGATTTACCAGCACCGTTTGCTCCGATTAAACCGTAGCAGTTACCTGGCGTGAATTTTATGTTAACATCTTCAAATAATTTGCGATCCGCGAAACGCAAACTAACGTTACTTACTGTAATCATTTGTGTCCTCCTACTAATACCGCTTATTTCAGCGTTTTCTCACCGATTGTCTTAAAAAATCGCATATTACGACTCAATTATTGTAGACTATAGCTATTATATAGTAGAAGATGGATGAATAGCAACGGTTGATTGCTATTCATCCCTTTTCTACCATGAATAAAATGTTTGTTTTTTAACGAGACAATATTATATAGAAGCAAATTTCACAATTTAAAGAGGAGTTATTTTGAACAAAATATTTATAATTGGAGCATAATGTTTATCGCTCACTTCCTATACAAATAAATGGCGAAATGGAAGATGAAAAGTTTGCAAAATATAAAGATGTGATGGACAAGTTTATAAAATAAGAAAAACCCCCTTTTAAAAGGGGATTCTTTTATTTTCTTTTGCTTAATTTCTTTGTATAATCCTTTATTTTACTCGTTAAACCTATTAAAGCAGGTAGCAATATTGGCATCACAATGATAGCTAATAGTAACAGTGCAACACCAACAACAGACGCTACTTGTATAAGCGTCAATACTCCTGAAGGGATTAATGCAGCAAATGTACCACCTAAAATAAGTGCCGCTGATAATACGACTCCTCCTATGTGACGGGATGCATTTACAATTTTCGTTGCTGGGTCGCCCTCTAGTTCATTGTATCGCATCATTACGAAAATGCTATAATCCACACCTAAAGCGACAATCATAATAAAACTAAAGAATGGTACATTCCAACTTAATGACTCTACGTTTAGTATGTGTGCACTAATTTGTTCACTTATACCAAGTGATGCAAAATAAGCTAATATTAAAGATCCAATAATGAAAATTGTATTTAAAAATGAGCGTGTAATAACGAGTAATACAATCGCAATTCCAAATAACATAATCGTAGCTGTACGTAAGAAATCTTGACCTGTTACTTCTTTTAAATCAACGTTTCTAGCAGTTGTACCACCGATCGCTTTTTTTGCTGATTTTAATTCTGTACCATTTAACGTACCGTCTATCGTTTTATTAATTTCTTCAATGATTGGCATCGCTTCTTTGGAATACGGATTTACGTCTAAAATGATTGTCATTTTAGCAGTCTTTCTATCATGTGACATATACGTATTCAATGCTTTTTGGAAATCTTCTCCCTCTAAAACTTCTTTTGGAATATAAAATTTCTCAGAGCTTTTTGATTCATTTAGTTCTCCTAAATATTTCTGAGCATCCCCTAGTCCGTTACTTACCTTTTCGAGCCCTTCTGTACTTTTAAATAATCCTGATTGTAATTGCCCCATCTGTTCTTGCAAGTCTTTCAGCCCGGTTAATAACTGGCCTTGCCCATCATTTATTTTTGTTAATCCGGTTTGTAACTCAGATGACTTATTCACAATTTGTTTTGAACCTGAAGCACCTTCATTTAATCCATTTTTAAGATCAGCTGCTCCTTTTTGTAATTTAGTAACTCCATTGTTCATTTCCTTTAAGCCGTTATCCACTGTCAATAACGATTGATTTGCTTCTTTAAATGAGCCCATCGCCGCTTTATGTTGCGTTGCTAATTGATTTAATTCATTTGAAAGCACACCTAATTGCTTTTGAGCCTCTTTAGCAATTCCTATCGTTTGTAGTATGTTCGGATCATTTGCTAATTCTGGTTTCGTTTGAATGAAATTGGTCATTAACATTTCAATTTGTTCATAACCTTTTTTCGCACCATCAATGGCTTGAGAAATACTTCCGAAGTATTGATCGTAAGAACTTAAACCTTTTTCTAACTGCGCATAACCAGCATGAAGTTGTGACGTTGCATTAGATAATACATTTATATTTTCATTTACTGAACTTAACCCACTCTCAATTTGCTGCGCACCTTGCGCTCCGTCATTTATGCCATTTGAAAGTTGATTTAAAGCTGTTCCTAATGCTGAAACACCATTTTTCGCTTCCGTTGTTCCATCAATTAATTTTTGAACGTTCGTAAGACTATTTGAGTCTTTACTACCCATTTTATCTTTCGCAGTAGTTAATCCATCATTAATTTCCTTTATACCACCATTGGCATCTCCTAAACCTGTATTTAGTTCTCCCGCTTGTTTATTTATATATAATTCTTTTATTCTTTCACCAGTTGGACGCGTCGGTGAATATACTTCTGAAACACCTTTCACTTTCAAAATCTTATCAGTTAGTTCATCTAAAGTTTGAAGAGAACTCGCTTCGTCTAACTTATTATCCGATTGAACGACTAACGTACTTGGTGAAGAAAAACCAGGTGGAAAATGTTCTTCTATTACGTTAATCCCCATTTTCGACTCATATTTATTATCTACTTCAAATAAATCATTGTAATTTAGTGTATTAGAGTATTTCAATACGAAAGGAATCGATATCACAAATACAATGATTAAAGCGACAAATGGTCTTATTACTGAGTTTTTCGCAAGAAATCCCCATAAACGACTATCCTCATGGCCTTTAAATGTTTTTACTGGATAAAACATTCCTTTTCCTAAAAGCACCATGAAAAATGGATTTAACGTAGTTAATACGAGTAATAATACTGCGACACCAATTGCTACAGCTGAAGTAGATTGATACAATTTAAAACTCGCTAAAGCAAGAGATGCAAAACCAATCAGTACCGCTATCCCGCTATATAAAACGGTTTTCCCTGCAGATTTAAACGTTTCTTTCGTAGCCAAAAATGCATTTTCTTGTTTACTTAATTCTTCTTTAAATCTTGTATATAATAAAATGTTATAATCTGTTCCAACCCCAAACAGGACAACAACTACAAACACTTGTGTAAAGTTAGAAAACGGAAAATTAAATTGATCTACTAGATGGGCGATAATCCCCATTGAAACTAAATATGATACACCAACTGTAAGAAGAGAAACGATTGGAACAATTGGTGAACGAAATACAATGATTAATACAACTAAAATGAAAATGATAGAAATAATTTCTGTCTTTTTCACTCCCTCTTGAGAGGATGTAAGAAAATCACCCGCTATTAAATCACTTCCTGTTAAGTACGTTTTAACGCCCTTCGGTTTAATTTTATTATGAAGCCCATTTGCAATTTTTGATATTTCACCATGTTTTTTATCCACAGAGATTTGCGTTAAAATGGTCGTATTGTCTTTAGATATCAATTGTTTTTCCAAGTCTTTATTATCTAAATGTGAAACAACTTCCTTAATTCCTAATTGCTCTTTTTCATTTTGTAAAGCGTTGATTGTTTTTATTATTTCATCTTTTTGCTCAGTTGTTAAAGCTGCTTTACTTCCACTATTAAAAACAGCTATAACATCATATTTTTCTGTCCCGTCTTTATCCATCTCTCTTATCATTTTGTCAGCGATACTACTTTGCTCTGTATTAGGAATCGTAATATGCCCTTTTTCTTTCACTAATTTATCCATATTAGGCATCGTTACGAGCATTGTAATAGTAATCACTATCCATAATAGAAAAGATAAACTTCTCCAATTTTTCAGCTTACTCATATTAATCATCTCCCGTTTTGAAAGTTTCACGTTAGTTCAGGAATGAATATTCATTCCTATTATTTCGAAACTATTTTTAGGAATGAACGTTCATTCCTATCGTTCTATTAGTTTACTTTATAGATCCTATTAAACTGCCCTTTCCGGAATGAATATTCATTCCCTTATTTGCACAAATATCCTCTCCTACTTTCATTTTTTAAATCTATTTAGGAATGAATATTCATTCCTGTCCTTATAAAGCTATAGAATCAAATGATTCTAATAGCATTCCAAGAGCTTTCTTCCAATTCTTTTACTAACTCTTTCGAGTATTCTAATTGCCCTGTTGCAATTACTTTCGTTAATTTTTCTAACGGTTGATATACAATAATAATTAAAGCAACGGGAGGCAATGGACGAAGAAAACCTTTTGCGATTCCATCTTCAATAATATTCATAAAGAAGCCTATAAAATCGTCAAATATTTTCTTACTCTGTTCGTCAAGAAAATAACTATCGCAGTGAGAATTTGTAAATAAAAAAGCATCCACATTGTTTCTCGCAAATTCAAATAAACGGTTATACGTATGACTAAACTGTTCACGAATATTTGCTTCAACAGGAAAATCCGTTTTTATCATTTCAGAAAGCTGTAACATACTTTTTGAAAATAATGAGTTAACAAGTGCCTCTTTATTGGCAAAATAGCGATAAATAGTACCCGCACCGACATTTGCTTTTTCAGCGATCATTGGAATTGTCGTACCATCGTAACCACGCTCTGCAAAAAGTTGCATCGCAGCATCAAAAATATCCTCTTGTTTGTTTTTAGCCATTTTTTCCACCTCTATTTTCAGGAATGAAAATTCATTCCGTTTTTAATTATAAATTACAGGGACTAAAAGTCAAGTGCGTGACTACGTATAGTTGTAATTTTAATCCCTTGTTTGTGAACCAATTTATATTAGCGGTTTTCTAAATATATCGACTTACCGATAAAAACCAACAACCAAAGAGAACGCCGTCCCAAATTTTCATTTGAGACAGCCCAATTTCCTATTTAAAACTTAAAAGAAATCATAAATAAATGCTTTACGTACCGGAACTATATTCTCAAACGCTTGTATTTCCTCTTCGCTTCCGGTAATGAATTCTAATTCATTAAGTTCTAACGGACGCTTGTAGCCGAACATTATTGTAGATAATGCGTTTATATCCAGCTTAATCCCTTTATCTATTGTTTCCTCTTTCATAATTGTTATTTCACGATTTGCAAGCCTCACTGAAACGTTATTCCACGGTGCAAACGAATCTGTAATATGTAAAATCACTTCTTGCTGTACATTGTTCCAGTTTAATTCAAATTGTTTTAAAAACTGCTCCACATCTACAATTCTGCCCATAAAATACGGCTTTATTTCTGCCTTCACTCGCGGCTCTTGTAGTGTATATAATAATGGTTCGTTTTCACTTATAGTCATTTCAAGTTCTTTAATCATAGAATCATGCTGACAAATAAAGTTCCACAGGCCATTTCGCGCTTCATTATGCAGTGGAACAAATTCTTCTACTGTCATTTTGTTGTTTTCAATTTTATATAACATGTAGCCTGCTGCCGTTTTATTTTTATCGTAATAAATCGCTAATGTTAAGTCATCATAAACAGCCTGTAACCACCATTTTTTATCGCGAACTAGCATACCGGAAAAGCGTTCAGCAAATACCTCATAAATTTTCTCAACTTCTTCAGAGTGATTTTCTTTATCGAAACGTTTCACAATACCGTTTACTTGTTTTTTCATCACCAAATCACTCTTTGTCATTTGACATACAAGGAGGTTCGCACAAAGTTCCCATCCGTATTTACGGTAAAATGAAACAGCAAATGGATGTAGCATCGATACTGTATATCCGTCTTTTTTCATCGTTTGAAGTGAGTGTAGAAGCAATTCTTTTACATATCCGCTTCTTCTATACTCTGGATACGTTGCTACCCCTGCAACGCCTCCCATTTTAAATTTTTCTTTTCCTATGTATATATGAAACGGAATAACATGAAGTTTGGCTGCCAAATCCTCCCCTTCCATAATACCGTATATTTCATGACTTTCTTTCATCTTTGTAAGTTGTTGTTGCAACCGTTCCTCATCAACTTTATATTGAAAAGCGTATTCTGATAAACGTAATGCTTCTCTAAATTTATCTTCTTTTAATCGTATAACGTTCATATATTTCTCCTCCATTCCTTACTTGAATTGTATCATAATTCTAAACATTACAGTTCGGTGAATGAAATTATACTGACTTAACGACACGAATCCATTTAAAAAAGCAGATACATGTCGTATCTGCTTCTCATTACTTTATTTAGCTAATTTTTGAAGTTCTTCGAAGAATGTAGGGTATGATACGCCTACTGCTTCTGCATCTTCAATTGTTGTTTTTCCTTCTGCGATACATCCAGCGATCGCAAGCATCATTCCGATGCGGTGGTCACCGTAACTATTTACTGTATTGCCTTTTAGAGGTGATTTTCCGTAAATAATCATCCCGTCATCAGTTGCTTCTATGCGGGCTCCTAGCTTTGTTAATTCTGCAACGACTGTATCAATACGGTTCGTTTCTTTAACTTTTAATTCGTGCGCATCTTTGATTACTGTAATTCCTTCCGCTTGCGTTGCAGCTAAGGCAATAACAGGAATCTCATCGATTAATCTCGGGATAATATCTCCGCCAATTTCGATTCCTTTTAATGAAGATGTTTCAATGGTAATGTTTGCAGCTGGTTCTGATGCTCCTTCGTTAATTGGTTCTACAGTAAACGTAGCACCCATTTTCTCTAATACATCAATAATACCGGTACGAGTTGGATTCATCCCTACATTTTGTAATACTAGTTTACTATTTGGAATGATTGCGGCCGCTACTAGGAAAAATGCTGCTGATGATACGTCACCTGGCACTTGAACGTCTGTTGCTGTTAGCTTTTGTCCACCTGCAAGTTTCACTATTTTTCCCTCGCGCGTTACTTTAACTCCGAAGGCTTCAAGCATTCTTTCCGTATGATCGCGTGAAATATGTGGTTCTGTAACAGCTGTTACACCTTCTGCTCGAAGTCCTGCAAGTAAAATAGCTGATTTTACTTGCGCACTTGCTACAGGTGAAGTGTATTCAATTGCTTTTAAATTTCCGCCACGTATCGTTAACGGTGTAAACGTTCCTTCTTCGCGGCCATCAATGTTTGCACCCATTTGTTTTAATGGATTTGTAACACGTTTCATCGGTCTTTTTGCGATAGATGCATCACCTTGTACACAAGAGAAAAATGGTGTATTTGCCAAAATTCCTGACATTAAACGTATTGTTGTACCAGAATTACCAACATCTAATACAGCTTTCGGTTCTTGTAAACCTTCTAAACCTTTACCAACTACAGTGACTTCATCACCATTTTGCACGATGTCTACTCCCATTTCTTTAAAACAAGAAATCGTACTTAAACAGTCTGCACCTGGCAAGAAACCTTTAATTGTTGTTTTTCCTTCTGCAATCGCGCCGAACATGACAGCACGGTGTGAAATGGATTTATCACCTGGAATTGTAATGTTTCCATTTAATCCGTTATTAACAGGTTGTATCGTTCTTTCCTTCACGTTTTCACCTTCTCATTTAAATTGTTTCATAAGTTTGGTATTTTTCTTCTCCAAGCGCTAGCTTTGCTTTCATACGATCTTCTTCTCTTTGGAAGCTAATGCGTAATACCCCAAGCAATCCTTCACGTGCTTCTAATATTTGCAAGTTCGTAATACTAATTTCTTCGCGTGCTAAAATGCTCGTAATGTGAGCCAATGCTCCTACTTTATCTAAAACATCGACGTATAAGTCGTGATAGGCAGGAATTGCCCCTCTTTTTCGTACTGGTAAAGAATCACGGTATTCTTTCGCGTCTGCAAAATAGTTTTGAATCTCGCCTGCATCTCCGGTCGAAACTGTATCATATAAATCTTCCATTTCAGAGATCCACTCTTTTAATAATACCATTAAATGCTCCCGATTTTGTTTAACAATATCACTCCACATTTTTGGGCTACTAGATGCGATACGTGTAATGTCCTTAAATCCTCCGGCAGCTAGTTGATGAATGAGTGGATTATCTCCTGCATGTTTCTCCACTTGTTTTACTAATCCTGCTGCGATAAGATGCGGAAAATGACTCACAATCCCTGTTACATAATCATGTTCTTCCGTATTTAAAACGAGAAAATGAGATCCTGTTCCTTGTAACCAACGCTTTAGTTCTTCCACATGTTCATTTGGCACATGATTCATTGGTGTTAAAATGTAAAATGCATTTTCAAATAAATGTGCTTTTGCACTTTCAACGCCCGTTTTATGAGAACCTGCCATTGGATGTCCACCAATGAAAGAAATTTCCTTTGAAAATAAAGCTTCCGCTTCATTCATAATCGTCCCTTTTGTACTACCAACATCGGTTACAATAACATCTTCTCGTAAACGAAATGACGCTAATTTGTGTAATAACTTCTTCGTTTCTTCAACTGGAGAAGCAAAAACAATTAAATGAGCCTCTTCGCATGCATGCTGTAAATCTACCGCTACTTCATCTACTACGTGTAATTCTTTTGCACGCTCTACTTGTTCTTGAAAAATATCATAACCTGTTATCGTTACATCGTGCTCTTTTTTAATTGCTAATGCAAGTGAGCCTCCGATTAAACCAGTTCCAATTAAAACTACCTTTTTACACATTTGCCTCATCTCGAGACTTTCTTTTTTTATTTTCAAAGTGTTGTTGTAACACTGAAATCACTCCTTCATTTTGTTCCCTTGTTCCGACTGTAATACGGACACCGTTTGGGAATGGACGAATAATAAATCCTGCGTGTGCACAAGCTTCATAAATCTCTCCTGCATTCTCAACTGGCAAGAAGATGAAATTTGTTTGTGATGGATAAAATGGAATTTCATCTACCTTACAAAAGCTTTCATATTGTTGTAATCCCTCTGTATTTACACGAACTATTTCCTCAATAAACTCATCGTCACCAAAAGCAATCGTCGCTGCTTTTTGCGCTAATGAAGATACGTTAAATGGCAAACGTACGACATTTAATTTCTCAATTAGCTCTTCGTGTCCAATCGCATATCCAACGCGGAAAGAAGCTAATCCGTACGCTTTAGAAAATGTTCTAAGTACAAGAATGTTTTTATGTTTTTCTAAAAGCGGTAATGTCTCTGGGAAATCTTTTGCTGTTACGTATTCATAGTATGCTTCATCAATGACAATTAACGTATTTTCACTAATACCTTCAATAAATCGAGTCAATTTTTCATGATTTACATATGTGCCTGTCGGGTTGTTCGGATTACAAATCCATACGATTTTCGTATTATTATTTACCGCTGATGAAATTTCGTCTAAATCGTATACACCGTTATTTAAAGGGATTTCTTTCACTTCACAACCTTCAATAATTGCATGATGACGGTACTGCGGGAATGTTGCACCAGCCGTCACGATGTTATCTCCTGCCTTGAGTACTGCACGACTTATTATTTGAATGACTTCATCTAAACCACTACCGCAAAGTACTTGTTCCATTTGTACATGTAACTTATTTGCAATTGTTTGACGGAGCGTTGTAGCACCTCCGTCAGGATATAAAGCATGTTCCAGCCACGATTTTTGCAACTCATCTAAAACACGTGGTGAGCAGCCGAATGGGTTTTCATTCGATGCTAATTTCACAAATTCATGATTTCCGTACACTTCTTTCATTTGTTCAGGTGATTTACCTGGTGTATATGGTTGTAATGATGAGAGTTGATCTTTTACTTGCATGTTAAAACCACCTTTTTATTAAAATTCTTTTGCGTATTTGTTATGTTGCGTAATGTTTTGCTGAATTAACTCCATACGATCTTTTCCGAATTGTTCGACTAGTGCATGTGCAAGTTCCCATGCTACAACAGACTCAGCTACTACTCCTGCTGCTGGTACTGCGCAACTATCAGATCTTTCAATACTCGCCTGGAAAGCTTCTTTCGTATCAATATCAACACTTGCTAACGGTTTGTATAATGTAGGTATTGGTTTCATCACACCTCTTACGACAATTGGCATTCCTGTTGTCATACCACCTTCTAAACCGCCAGCATTATTCGTATTCCTCGTGTATCCATGTTCTTCATCCCATAAAATTTCATCATGCACTTTACTTCCTGGCTGTCTTGCCGCTTCAAAACCAATGCCAATTTCAGCACCTTTAAATGCATTAATACTCATAATTGCACCAGCAAGTTTTGCATCTAATTTACGATCGTAATGAACGTAACTACCAACACCTATTGGCATGCCTTCTGCAATGACTTCAACAATGCCGCCGATTGAATCTCCACTACTTTTAGCATTATCTATCGCATCCATCATCTCTTGTTCTACTTCTTTATCTAAACATCGAACTGGTGAGTTTTCAGTAATTGTTTGAATCTCTTCCATTGATAAGTTTGAAATATGTTTTGCTTTTACTCCACCAATTTCAAGTACATGCCCTGCAATTTCTACGCCTAATTCTTTCAAAATTTGTTTCGCAACTGCACCAGCAGCTACACGAACTGTCGTTTCTCTTGCAGATGAGCGCTCTAGTACGTTTCTTATATCACGATGTCCATATTTAATTGCGCCGTTTAAATCCGCATGTCCTGGACGTGGTTTTGTAATTGTACGTTTCATATCTTTACTTTCTTTTTCCGAAATTGGCTCTGCACCCATTACTTTCGTCCAATGTTTGAAATCATCATTTTTTACGATTAACGTTATCGGCGAGCCAAGTGTCATCCCATGACGAACACCACTTACAATTTCAACTGTATCAGTTTCTATTTGCATGCGTCTTCCGCGTCCGTGCCCTTTTTGTCTTCTTAATAATTCTTTATTAATATGTTCCGCTGTTAATGTTAAACCTGCTGGTACACCTTCTAAAATAACTGTTAACTGCGGTCCATGTGATTCTCCAGCTGTAATGTATCTCATTTCTCTTGCCCCTTTACTATTTTTTTTGTACAAAAAAGTCCCTACTGAGCGCTCAGTAGGGACGATGTTTATCGCGGTACCACCCTAGTTGTAGACAACTATCGTCTACCTCTCTTCTTCTGTAACGATCATTAGACCGTCCTTCCCTCCAACAGTTGGCGGAAAAGATGCTCCAAGGCTGTAATTCATGCTTACCTTTGTACTGATTCACACCGACCATCAGCTCTCTTTAACAGGGAGATAAGCACTACTGTTTCCTCTTCAGCGCATATATGATATTGAATTAAGATAATTTATTTTTGAAACCTTTTAACTCATCCATGAATCTATGGAATTCTGGAATATCCATTTGTTGTGCAGAATCTGATAATGCAACTGCTGGGTCTGGATGTACTTCAGCCATTACTGCATCTGCGCCAATTGCAAGTGCTGCTTTCGCTGTTGGTAATAATAGGTCTCTACGTCCAGTTGAATGCGTTACGTCAACGATAACTGGTAAATGTGTTTCTTTCTTTAAAATCGGTACTGCAGAAATATCTAATGTGTTACGTGTTGCTCTTTCGTATGTGCGGATACCACGCTCACATAGAATAATTTGGTCGTTACCTTGTGCAATGATGTATTCAGCTGCGTTAATGAACTCATCAATTGTTGCTGCTAATCCACGTTTTAATAATACTGGCTTGTTAACTTTACCTACAGCTCGTAATAAATCGAAGTTTTGCATGTTACGTGCACCAACTTGAATTACATCAACGTAGTCTAATGCCATTTCAACATCGTTCGGATTTAAAATTTCACTAATGATCGCTAAGTCGAACTCATCTGCAACCTGGCGTAAAATTTGTAATCCTTCTACTCCTAAACCTTGGAAATCGTATGGAGATGTTCTCGGTTTGAAAGCACCACCGCGCATTAATTTTAAGCCTTGATCTTTCATCGCTTGCCCTACTTGGCGAACTTGCTCTAAGCTTTCTACCGCACAAGGTCCCATGATGAACGTTTGTGTTCCGTTACCAATCAATTCACCTTTTACATCAACGATTGTATTTTCTTTTTTCTTTTTACGTGATACTAGTAATGCTTTACGGTTATCATCTTCTTGTAATTCTAAGCTAGCTTTGAAGATTGTTTTGAAAATATGTTGAACTGTTGACGTTTCGAATGGTCCTTCGTTATTCTCTGCGATCATATCAAGTACTTCACGCTCACGTACTGGATCAAAACGTTTCGTACCTTGTACTTGCTTTTGCTCCCCAATTTTTTGAACGATTTCACCACGTTTATTTAAAAGGTGTAATAGTTGTAAGTTAATTTCATCTACCTGTTTACGTAATTGATCTAATTCATGATTTGCCATTTGGAAATCCTCCTCTAATGTTTTAAAAATATAGTAAGAGAATGAAAAATTCTCTATTTTCTGAACTGATAAATTATACAAATTTTAAGTGGAATCGATACCTCTTCTTATTTTAAACGAATACTTACTATAAGGACACTATCTACTATATAAAAACCCACTTTTTTGTACAAAAAATCCCTACTGATTCAATCAGTAGGGACGATATTTATCGCGGTACCACCCTAGTTGTAGACTTCTTTCGTCTACCTCTCTTCATTGTTAACGATCATCTGACCGTCTTTCCCTTCATAAAGACAATACTCTCTTTACTACGAAAAAGATGCTCTAGGACTGTAATTCGCTCTTGTTTTTGTACTGGTTTGCACCAACCACCAGCTCTCTGTTACAGGGAAACAACAACTACTGCTTTTCCTTTCAACGCATGAATATTTAATTTTCAAGTTGGACCACTAAAATACAAAAAGTCCCTACTGAATAAATCAGTAGGGACGATATTTATCGCGGTACCACCCTAGTTGTAGACTAACTTTCCGTCTACCTCTCTTCACTGTTAACGATCAATTGACCGCTTTTTCTTCATAAAGACGAAACTATCTTTACTACGAAAAAGATGCTCCAAGACTGTAATTCATGATTATCCCTGTACTGGTTCACACCAACCACCAGCTCTCTGTTACAGTAAGACTAACCACTACTGTGATCTCTTCATTGCACTTTGTTTATTCAAATGTTTTTTTGAAATTGAATAAGTATGATTCGTATTATAGAACGCTTTTCAAAACACTGTCAACAACTTTTTATATATTTTTTAAAATTCCACTTTTTCCCTGCATTTCTTCTTGTAAATTCTCCATAACAATTCCGATGCGAATTATCTCATTATCTATTGCATTTAATACATATTTTTCTACACCATACCGGATTAATACTTCTTTTATTCGAATGATTTCCGTTTCAAGTAAATCAGCTTCCTGAAGCGTTTGCAGTAAAGTGAAAAATGCATTTGCATACAAATCTTTGGACATTTTTATACGCTCTGTCTTTTCAAGTATTTCATTAAATAACTGTTTTATCTCCATTTGATTCCCTTTTCCACCCACGTCCGAAAATGATTTACATATTATCGATAATCCTCTTTCTACTATTTCATCCATAAATAAAATAATACGTAAAAGCATTACATATTCTCTAGCTGTGATTTCACCCATTTTCGGTCGCTCTCGCAAAAATATACTGAGCCAAGCTGCCCAAAATTTTTGTTGTTCTTTTGTACTTAACGTTTTGACGTAATAGCATAAAAACTGCATAAATTTAATTTTATTTTCTTCATTTTCTTGTATAAGCAACGGGTATAACCAATCTGTTTTTTGCTCCCAATACAGTACACATTTAATAAATACAAAACTAAGCCATTTCAAGAAAGCTTCCCTCGTATGCGGATGCAATACTTCCAAATGTTCTACCGCATATTTAATAAATCGCTTCATTTCTGTAAATAAAGGTAAATTGATTTGCGTGTAACATAAGCCTGCCCATGCATATTTCGTAATCTCATTTTCCTTCTTTAAATCTAAGTACGGTAACAAATATTTTCGGCACCATTGTTTCTCAATATGATAAAGAAATGTTATATCTGCTACTAAACGAGCTAACATGTAATTTGTCCGCTCTGAACTAACTCTCACTTGTTCTTCAAATAAAAATAAATATTCATACACGTTACGATCGTATAAATGATCATATGATAACAGTTTTAATAATACAGCTGTCATTTTCCCAACTGGATGCTGGATCGATTCATTGTAAAAATCTTGTTTTCCAAGCTTAAAATCTGTATCACTTTTCATTACTTGAGGGAATACCGAAAAAGCAAATCGTTTTACATTACGTATGCTATTTTCCTCTAGCTCCTCTAATCGATTACTAATTTCATATAGAAAGCTACTAATTAACCAATGAAAAGCAGTATTTCTAACAAATTTCTGCAATAGCGGAATAACTTTTTGGATTTGTTCATTTGTCAGTCCTCGGTTATTTCGCCACTCTCTAATACAAACAAACCATACTTCATTACTTATTTCATGCATGCTAACTAATTGATAAGCAAATGAAATACTCCATTCTGTATTCAATTTACATGCTTTCGATAACATCTCTAAAAAATGACGCTGTTCAAAAACACCGTCTTGAGAAAATTGCCGAACTTGTTTCATAATTTCTTCGTCTTTCAGCTGTAATAATCCATCAGCAGTTACATTACAAGTAATACTTTGTTCTGTGGTTTCTTTCTTCTGTACATTGTATCTCTCAGAATGAAAGTGAGGATGTTTTTGCTTCATTACCTCATAACCTTTTGCTGTAGATGGACTATTTGAGTCACAAGTAAATAATAAATCTAATACTAAACAAACATCAAATGCCCTCTCCTCTGCAAGATCTTTCAGTACAATTTGAATGACTTCTTCCTTTGTTTTTTCTAAAGAAGATGCGAAATGATTTTTTATAAGTTGAAAAACTTCGTGTTTATACGTGACATCTAAAAGAAGTCCTTCCTGTAACAACCATTTCATTTTGTCATCAGCGCTAACAAATATGTTTTTATTCATCGCATCAATTGCAATTCGGGTCTGAAGTACGCTGTTTGCTTCTATCATTTCTGTAATATAATAATTTGCTTTTTTTTCATTGTTTTCACATAAATAAGCTAAACACTCTTTTACAATTTGAATTAAAAAGGCAAGATCATTTTGCTGAAACTCTTTTTCCGCATTTTCCTTACCCTTTTTTTTCAAAGCCGTTTGTCTTAGTGATAACAGTCGCATCTTCTCTATTCCCATCATCATAATTGGTACGGCGTAATAGGAAATATGCGGTTTCATCTTCTCATTCCAAATTTGCTCCACATACGAAAATGTAGCCACTGGTAAACGACTCGATTCCTCAAGTTCTATTGATTCTTGCGTATCATTTCCCCATTTCCTTTCCCGCTTCAACTTAAGCTTTCCATCCAAAATAAACGTTAGTAACAATAAAGCAATCTCTTTATGCTCAGGAAAAGAACATTTTTGCAGTAAGTAAGAAATTTTTTCAATTGACTTACTATCTTTTTCAGCTGTTTCTAGTAAAAGAAGTGTCCATCTTGCAAACAACAACGGGTCCATCTTAATCTCCATTTCGTTTAAGTAGCTACAAATCGTTCTCCATAATAACGGAGATATTTTAGAATGATTTTTAAAAATTAATTGAAATAATTCTTTTTGATGACTAAAAAGAAATTGTTCCACTAACCATTCCGCAAGTAGTTCATCTACCTCATTATCGTTTGATGTAACTAAAAATAAATTTTGTAATTTCCCTTCTGCTTCAAGCCATTCCACCCATTCATAATCATGAGCAAATTCAACAAAATAGCGGACTGTTTCAATTTTTTTTATTGATTGTTTTATGTATGATAATTGTTCCTGCTCTACTGACGGCGGAACTGTTACTATGTCACGAATGCGCATTCGTTTTGTAATATAATTATCTCCCATTAATTCCGCCCATCGCTTCACAGCTTTAACAAGAGATTGGTGATTATTACCTTTATTCGGGTATACAATCGGTCGTATTCCCAAATGCTCCCAGTGGTACGTATTTTCCCCTTGTGCAACAAAGGCATAACGCCTTGTACTTGGTGGTAAACCAGTCGCTAAATATTTCATTACTGGGTCATTATGGCTATATCCAACGAATAAAACGGTATAATTCGAGAATAAATCCACTAAAAATCTTCTTGCCCATCCTTCCGTCAAGTAAGCCCTTCCAAAATCACCATCTGTTAATATTAATGCTTCTTTCTCTTGTTCTATATTGCCATGTATGTAAGCGAGTCCTTTAAACGCTCGACCTGTAGGTAACGCAGGTGCGTAATATACGTTTAATTCTCTATTCATTTCTTTCATCGCGGTTGTAAAATGCCGATCAAAATTTGTCGTTACAATGCGGACTTCTGTATCTAAAGGAAACAACCTCGGAATCGCATAATGAAGTGGATTCGGCTTTGACTTTTCAGTATGAACTAAATCTCTTGCAACTTGATGTACGTCTTTTGTTTTCGCAATTTTACCAAGATAATAATCATGTGGTTCTGTTATTTCACGCGTTTCCACATATAACGTTTTCGCAATTTCATCAACTAGATCATCAAAATTTGGTAAGTTTGATTTCCCTTTCATAGAAACTCCCGCTCCAACAAATAGTACTAACTTTCCTTGTTCAAGATGATCAATTAACTCATCTGGAATTTCTACTTCTGAAGTAATCCACACCCCGGATTCCCCCTTACCTAAAAATGTCATATACTCTCATTTTACTATAACATTTTTTCTTTGTTTTTTTAATATTTAGACAAAAATCGAACGTGAAAAAGTTTTATGTAAATATATTTGTTACAATGTATGAACTCCTAAATTTATTGTAAAACTATGTATAAATCGGAGGTGTAAATATTGAATGGTTTTACTGTAGTACTTATCAAATTTATATCGTGCATTATCGCATTTAGTATTGGACTCGCTTTATTTTTCCCTGCAACGTTCGTCCAAATTATTTCATTTAGTCTCTTTGTTACAATCGTTTCCTATATGTTCGTCGATAAAATCATATTAAACCGAATAGGCAATACCGGTGCCATTATGTCGGATTTCTTACTAACGTATTTAAGCGTATGGATTTTCGGTAATATTTTATTAGACAATTACATGCAAATTGCATGGGGGAGTTTCCTTTCCGCTACTGTCTTTACATTATCTGAAGTAATCGTTCATCGCTTTTCTAACTCACACACAAGGCACCAAAATGATAACATTCATATTAATCGCCGCTTTGCGTATGGTACAGAATTTGCTGAAGAACAGAATATATTGGATAAAGATAAGAAGAAGTAACATTTCGATGCAGGAGCACCCTTTTTAATTATTTGGTGCTCCTTTTTCATGTATTCATTATGCTACGTGAAATTATATGAACGATGTTTTCAAGATATCGTTCATATAATAAAAAAACTACCTCTTATTTAGAGGCAGTCACTTTCAAATCTTTTAACGCAACAACATTAGCAAACGCTCCAAACACCACATTATGATGCTTTACAATGTCTTCCGCACGTAACACTTCTGTATTAAACGTACTATGTGCATCACTCACTAACGTTACTTTATACCCTTCACTAAACGCTCTTCGCGTTGTCGTATCCACACAGTACTCCGTTTGCATACCTGAAATAATAACGTGTTCAATTCCTTTTTCTTGTAATACTTCGTTTAATTTTGTCTTATGGAATGAATCTGGCGTCGCCTTTTCAACAATACTATCCCCTTCTTGCGGAGCAATCACCTCATGTACTTTCCAGCCCTCTGTACCTTTTTCTAACGGATGATCTTTTGGTCCGTTATGTTGTACATAAATAACGGGAATATCATTAGAACGACATTGCCCAATAAGTTCTTGTAATATTTCTAAAAACTTCTCCCCATTATGTACTGGCGTTCCTGCTGTATACATACCTGCTTGCACATCAATTACTATTAATGCTTTTTTCATTTCGCGCAGCTCCCTTTGTTTGTATTCCATCATCCAACAATCTTCTAATTTCCCCTCATGCAGCTCCTGTTCCTTTAATATCTTCACCTTTTTAAATCCGCATTTTTCATAACATTTTATCGCACGTTCATTATTTACTTTCGGGTCCATTGCGATTGCTTCTGCTCCCGTGTTCTCCATAATATATGTAATTGCTGCCTGAACGAGTTTCGTTCCAATTCCTTTTCCCCAATAAGTCGGCTCTCCGATAAATTGATCCATTCCCCATACATTTTGTGATTCTTCATAGCCATATAATGTTTTCCACTCAGAATCAATTGGGTACATTTGTATGTAACCAATTGGAACGGCATCAAACTCTATTAAACATCTTTTTTCATGACTATTTGGATTATGTATAAAATGATTCAGTACCATTTCTACAGATTGCGGATTATCTCTTCCTTCGTAATACTGCAAGACTTCTGGGTCTGTTAACCATTTTGAAATGACCTGTGCATCCTCTTCTTTTACGTACCGTACCGATACATGATCTTTTTGAAATAGCATATAATACCTCTTTTTAATTATTTGTATTTTTCCTTGTTGTGAAATCTTTTATTGCACCAATTAATGCGTATGGTAACAATGTAATCGCAAAAAATGCTGTAAACACATTAAAATGAGGAATTTCATATGGAGTGAACCATTCCGTGAAAAATTCAGAATGTAAAATTCTATTTAAAAACTCTCCACTTGGCTTAAAATTTGGTGCCCATCCTGTAATCTCACAAATAATAAATAGTAATTGAACAATAATAAATGCCCCTAGATAGCGAAACCATGCCCGTTTCCAAATCGGCTGCGCCTTATTTAATTTATGTTCCATCTAGCTCCCACCTTTTTACTTCCATCCTATTAATTATACACTTTCCACGGTTTATTTGTTAAAATTTTCTATATAATCATTCGTGCTGGGGGAATATATTATGTCTAATCCCATCCTTAAATCAACATTAATCATTCTTAGAGGAAACTCCGCAAGTGGTAAAACAACAATCGCAAAGCAACTACAAGAACATTTCGGACAAGGTACACTTTTAGTATCACAAGATGTTGTACGTAGAGATATGCTTAGAGTACACGATACGATGGGGAATTTATCACATGATTTACTATTTGAAATTACAAAGTACGGAAAAGGAAAATGTAAATTTGTTATTTTAGAAGGCATTTTAAACAGTCGTAGATACGGTGATATGCTGAAAGAATTAATACATTTTTCCGAAGGAAACGTCTATACATATTACTTTGATTTATCGTTAAAAGAAACGATTCGACGACATAACACAAGGGACAAACGACATGAATTTGGTGAGGATTCCATAGAAAAATGGTATAATCCGCACGATACAATTGAAGTTACCAGAGAAGCTATTTTTACAGATAACTTCACGCAAAAAGATATATTTGATGCGATTCTTTCTGATGTTGCGATACAAAAATAAGACCGACAGAATATGTCAGTCTTATTTCCGTTATGTACCTTGTATTTCAGTTTTAATAATTGAACACTCTTTACATATATAATAATATATATTCATTTCCCCAAACTGGAAATCAACTACCGAAATAAGTCCGCGTTCCTCCAAATCTTGTGTAATTGTAGCAACATACTTCATCTCTTTAGAACAAGTTGGACACGCCAAATTCTCTGGAAGATCATCATATAATGGTACCCCTAATAATCTACATACATATTCAGAACCAAACAAGTCAAAAGCTTCCCCGTAACTATCTTCATCTATAGGTATATCATCATTTTTCATATTTATAAGCCTTACCGTTGTTTTTGGTAATGAAACTGGTAACTTATATTCCTCTTCCATTATCCATTCTTCTGTATTTTGCTGCTGAATGATTCGAACCGTCTTACCTCCATCACTTAACTGAAAATATTGTGGTTCCCACACCATCGCGCAATTCAAGCATGAAACTAAAGGTAAAATGTCTAGCTCACTACTTTTAAGTTAAGCAATCCTCTCATCTTTTAAATCAAAACAGAGAATTTGATGCATGTTCTCACCACATAACTTACAAAATGGTAAATTACACTCTTCACCACCAAAGTAATGATTGTAGGGTTCTTTGCCTTCTACTACCCTATACCCTTTCATGTCATTGTACTGTTCCCCATATAATTCCATTGTCATATTCTATCCTCGCTTTATATAAATCTAATCCACTTCATTATAAAAAAATTAACATTAGAATACACCTATACTTTAAACTTAATTACACTATTACGAGTGAAAGTACATAGTAAATGATTTGATATATAATAATATTTACTTTTTCTTTCCATGAATCAATTATATTAACTCAAAAATAAAAGCCAGTCTCAATAAAGAGAACTGACTTCTATCTAGTTAACTATATTTATTATAAAATTTTAACTTTAACAGTTTGTCTTCCCCAATTCATAGCTTTACTTTTTGTGCCCATTAAAACATCAATACGATTTCCTTTAATAGCACTTCCAGTATCACCAGCGATAGCTTCTCCATAACCTTCTACCCATACTTTAGATCCTAATGGGATTACTTTCGGATCCACTGCGATAATTCTCATATTCGGATTAGACGTTAAATCATGCCCCATCGCAGTTAAAACGCGTCCACCATACGTACCATTTTCACTTGGATCAGCAGTATACGCTGTCGCTACTACCGTTAATTCACGTTTAGCAGACTGTATGTTATTTTTAGACCCTTCTTTTACTTTTGCTTCTTCCTTAGCTTTGGCTATTTCTCTTGCTTTCTCTTCTTCCTTAGCCTTTGCTATTTCTCTTGCTTTTGCTTCTTCTTTAGCCTTTGCTATTTCTTGGGCTTTTGCTTCTTCCTTAGCCTTTGCTATTTCTCTTGCTTTTGCTTCTTCTTTAGCCTTTGCTATTTC
>NZ_BPLI01000074.1:0-37895 GCF_019656175.1 Bacillus sp. BML-BC051 | reverse complement strand
CCCCCCGCTTACCCGACTAACTAAGCTGCCCATATGGACAGTTTATTGTATTTTTTACTTAGCATATTTTTTCTGAACTGCTGACGGTACTCAACTAAAAAGTCGATATACTCCCATTCTAGTGGCAAGATATGTTTTATTAGTTCTTCGTTACACCCATGCGTACTTCTTAACTATTTTATTTCATTTTCAATAAAGTGAAACTTTAACCAATCGGGCTTTAATGGGCAGCCGGACCCCCACCTAAATTCTTTGCTTTCGCTGAATTTTGAGTTGGGGGTCTTACTGCCCATTAAAGCGGGATAAATTGAAATTTAATGACTTAACATTATGCTTATCTTAGGAGCGAGGTATTTTATCGGTGAGTGTACACAAACCATGTAATGCTTGCTGTTAATAATGCTGACGAAATCAAAGCTGTAAGAACACTATATGTTTGCCACATAAGTATCGTTGACCAATCGAAAGCACAGCACAGTATACCCAGGGCAATCGTAGCGGTCAGGAAAATAACTGTTACGGTTATTCTCTTTTTTGTCATTGGCTGCCGCTCATTCGTTCTCCTTCTGCGTAATCCTAAGAGAAATAGCAAAACAGCCAATAGGAAAAGAATAATTGTGATAGACGACAAAATGATATCCAAAAGCTGTGTGCCGCTTATTTCATATGACTGAGTTAGATTGCCTTCTAATATATCTTTAACTTTTAGTACCATGTTTGTATTGGTATTTGCACCGTTGCTCAGCAAGGAGACGGCTGTTCGTTCATTTGGCAGTATGACTACTTCGGTTCTGAAATTTGGATTGCCCCCAGTGTGTTCTATAATCGTTTGTTCGGCGTTTACGGACCAGCCTGCCGCATAATACATACCGTTGACAGCCGAAACAGACATATCACCCCTATGTGATTTTTCGATAACCATGTGAAATATTTCGGGTATGTCCTGCACGATCCCCATCTGTATGCCCATCCAACGCGCCATATCTTTTGTATTAGAAATGATGTAGCCTGCGGGTTTATTCCCAGCATAATCCGGAGCTTTAAATGGAGTTGTCATAAAAAAGGAAGAACGGTAGCCCTGTGCCAACTGTCCAGTGGCTTGAGCATCTTCTTTATAAACATATGTCTGGTGAAGACCTAACGGCTGAAATACCTGTTCCTTCATAAAGTCTTCATAGCTTTGTCGCGACACAATCTCAATAACCAAACCCAATACGTCATAATTAACGGTTCCATAGTTATACTGTTCACCGGGAGGGAACGCCAATTCAGCATCAACGAGCATTTCCACAGTCTTTTGCAACATATCCGGTGTATTGCCTTGTGGAATATTTTGAAGATGCCTAATATTTGTTAGACCACTGGTATGGTGAAGAAAGTTATTTAGTGTAAGACTTTGCATATCAACAGGTTTCCCTTGATACTTTAATGTAAACCAAGGTAAATATTTTTGGACAGGGTCAGTCATTGAAAGCAGCCCTTGCTCTTCCAATAGCATAATACCCATACCGGTAAAAGCTTTACTGACCGAGGCTAACTCATAGAGTGTATTTTCACTTGCAGACAACCCCTTTTCACGGTCTGCATACCCTGAAGAAAAGTAGAACACTTCATCATCAGCAAGTATTGAGATTGACATTCCCGGCACACCTGATATACGACAGGCATCATCTAGCAACGCTTGTATTGCCGCAGATTGCGAATCTGACAACGCATAACTTTGTGTTGCAAATCCTGAGAATAATATAAATATCGTTAATACAAAAACAATAATCTTTTTCATAAACTCTCCTTTTTGGAAAATTATAAGAGAATAATATAAATAACCTCCTTTTACAACTACGAAACTAAATTTTAATTTATCTTTCTATTCACCTGTATAATATCAAATAATTACGAATAGTTACACTTGAACGAACAGATGGATGTAATTTGAAACAACTTTAAAGAGCCTTGCTACGTAGAATGTAGTAAGGCTCTTAGCTTTTTAATAATCAAAATTCAATAACTTTATTATCATTATACAACAGCCCCACTAAGCGTATTAACACTTAATGAGGCCATTTGATTCACATTATTAATTATGGAACGTCGGTTTATAGAACGAACGATTATCAAGTGCAAAGACACGCTCTGTGTATTCGCCTGGTTTTGTGCGTCCTAATGCACGGTCCATCATGTTCATTTTTGCATCTAAGTTATCGATGTAGTGCAGAATTTCTGCTTCTTTTACTAATGGTGGTTTTGGGCTACCCCATTCTGCTTTTCCGTGGTGAGAAAGGACGATGTGTTGCAGAATTAATACTTCTTCTGCATCGATGTTCAGCTCGTCTGCTGCTTTACCAATTTCGTTCACCATAATAGAAATGTGGCCTAGTAAATTTCCTTCTAACGTGTACGTTGTAGAAATTGGGCCAGATAATTCAATTACTTTACCAAGGTCGTGTAAAATAACGCCTGCATAAAGTAAGTCTTTATCTAATGATGGGTATAGATTTGAGATAGCTTTCGCTAAATCAAGCATCGATACGACGTGATAAGCTAGTCCAGATACGAACTCGTGATGGTTCTTTGTCGCTGCTGGATATTCTAAAAATTCGTTTTGATGCTTATTTAATAAATGTCTCGTTAGACGTTGAATGTTCGGGTTTCTCATTTCAAATATGTATTGCGTAATTTTCTCGACCATATCTTCTTTTTTCACTGGTGCTTTTTCTACGAAGTCTGAGATGTCTGTTACTTCATTTTCATTCGCAACACGAATCTGTTTCACACGTAATTGAATACGTCCTTTGTAGTTTAGAATGTCACCAGCTACTTTAACGATTGTTTCCGCTACATATTGTTTCTCAACTTCTGGTGATACGTCCCATAGCTTCGCTTCAATATCTCCACTTGGATCTTGTAAGATTACTGTTAAAAACGGCTTTCCATTGCTTGCTAGACCTTTTGTCGCTGTTTTAATTAACAAGAAAACATCGACTTGTTCACCAACTTCATATTCTGCAATTTTCTTTTTCATTCGAATTCCTCCACCATATCAGTTACTTTTAGTATAGCACACTACAACTCATTTTCTTTACGCTTACGCACTAATTTTACAATCTGTTTTTCTGTAAAATACGTTAGTAAATGCGCATGGCATGTAAAGAAGATGACTTGCCTATCTTTCGCAATTTCCTTTATAAGTTCAATCGTGCGATTTGTCCTTACCGCATCAAAATGCACGAAACTATCATCAATAATGAACGGATAATCATGCTCAAATGTTTTCGCTAACGCAAATCGCAACGATAAATATAACTGCTCCGCTGTCGCTTGACTTAGTTCATGACTGTAAAAACGCATACCGTCGTTACGCTCGACAATGAACGGCTCTGCCTCTGACGGTGAAAAAATTTTACTATATCGTCCGCCTGTTAAATACACAAAATACTCTTCTGACTTTTGTAAAATACGAGGAAGATGTACTTCGTGATAATATTGCTTCGTTTTCGTTAACACTGTCTTTGCGGCCGCATACGCAGCCCACTTCTTCACTTGTTCACGCACTTGCGCTTTTTTCATTTCCCATTCGTGTAGTAAATCACCGTACGTACTTCCTTCTTCTAAATTCGCAATTTCCATACGATGTTTCGCAATACGCTCTGTCAGTTCTTTTTCCTTCGTAAGACAGTTTTGCGCAGTTGTCATTTCTTGCTTTAATTTTTCATCATAACCGTCAGCTTCATAATGTTCAGCTAATGATAAACTCGTTAAACGCTGTTCTAACAGATCAATTTGCGGTAATAAACGCCCTACTTGCTTCTCAGCATCTTCACGTTTTTCGGCTAGTTTACCTGCTTCTAAAAACATCTCTTCATCTGTAGAATGTGCGATATGCCATAATCCATCTCGTTCTACTAACAGTTGTTTCAATTGCTCTTGCATGAACGCATATTCTTCTTGCCATTCCGCAAGCTTCTCTTTTAGCTGCTTACAAGTTTGGCGTTTTTCTTTCTCATTTTGCATACGGATTTGTGCCTCGTGCAGCTTACTATACTCCGCACTACCGATAACAGTTTCTAGTTTATGTTCAAAATGCGAAATCATTTCATATAATGAAGATTTGCGCTCACTTTTCTTCTCTAAATCACGATATAATTGCTGCATTTTTTCCATACGCTCAAACGCCGGTAATATGTGCGCATACGTATAAAATTCAGGGAACGTATAGCGCATTTTATACACATTTACTTGTTCGCTAATGCGGAACGTTTCTCGCTCCCATTCCTCATAGGATGAAACGACTTTATCATACGCTCGCTCTATTTGCTGCAACTTATAAGACTCACGCTCAAATAACTTCCGAATCTCTTCATCTTTTTCTAACTCATAGCGCACAGACATCGCTTCTTCACTTTGTCTCCCGCCAGCACTTTGCTGAAGAGTAAGCAGTTCTTCTTGTAACCCGCTTGACGGATCTTTATATAAAACAAGTGCAAGAACAATCGCTACAAAAATAATGACACTAATAAATAAGAGCGGGCGGTAGTCTATAAATAAGCTTGTGAATAAAACGACTGTGTTAATAAGAAGTAACAGAAGACAAACTCTTTGCCACTGTTTTTTCTTTTGCATAGCCGCTCCTGCTTTTTCCTCATACTTGCGCTTCATTCTCTCTGCGCCCATACCGATAAACGCCGCATCTTGGAACGACTTCTCTTTCTCAGCTAACACATTTCGCTCTTCATCCGCTAACATTTGTTGCTTAATCTGTCTTATATTTTCTTCTTGTTCTTCTAACTGCTCTTGCGCTACTTTAAAACGATCATCGAGCTGTGCTTTTTGCGTTTCTAATTCACGTGCTTTTTGCACTGCTTGCGTAATTAACTCTTTCGTTGCCAAACTCATATCAAACGAAAGAACTGTTTCTTTTTCAAAAGTAGCACCAATTTGTTGCTCTAGTTCTGCCAGCTCTTCTTTTATATTCGTAATCGTTCCTGTCATATCGCGCATTTCTTGTCGTGCATTTTCATAAGACATATGCTGCATACGAAGTTCTTCTACATAACTTTCTTTTTGCAAAAACGCTTCATCTATTTGAATCGATTCCATTTCCGATTGCACATTCTCTATTTTTTTATGGAGCGAATCAACTTGTAATTGAAGCGGCTCCATCTTCGCCTTAATCGCTTCATAGCGCGCCATCCCGTTTACAGGAAATTGCCCGCTCTCGTTTTCTAACACTTTCTCATGCGCACGCTTTTCAATAACGAGAGGCTCTAGCGCTGCTAATATTTCATAATCTTGCTTTCGCTTTTCTGCATTCTCTTTTTCAACGCGAACAGTAGCTAGCTTCTCTTCACTTTCTTTTAACTGCTCAACCTGTTTTTCATACGTGCCAATTTTCCCTTGCCATTCTTTCATCTTCTCTTCAAGCTTCTTCATTTCTTGCAGTGACACGTTAATTTCTGGTTTACGCCCACTCGGCTTAAAGCGCTGATCCATTTCTTTTTCTAGCTTTTTATCTAGCTGTAATAATGCATCGCTTCCGACTGCGCTTGCTGAAAATAAATAATTACCAATATCCGCTTCGCCGAGCTGATGAATATTTTGAAGGCCGTGCATATCAAATGAAAAGACAGATTCAAATAAACTTTCATTCATCCCGCTTAATATGTCGTGTAAAATTTCTTCGCCGCCCGTTTTTCCGTCTTCAAAATAAACGGTCACCTCGCCAGCTGCCGTCTTTGGCAATCTTTCAATTTTCAAACGACCGTACTTCTCTGTTTGCACAGTCATCGCACCGCCATACTTGCCGCCTTCTTTCGGCTCATAACGGCGCTGTCCTCTCGTCGGAAAACCGAATAAAATACTTTTCATAAATGAGCGAATTGTTGATTTCCCCGCTTCATTCTCACCGTACAGCACCGTCAGCATTGACAGATCCATTTCCACATTTTCTAATTTTCCGTACCCATAAATATGGAGTTTTTCAATTCTCATTTCTTATCCCTCTCTTGCTGGAATAATTGCTCTAAAATAATATTTTCCGCTTCCTTTTGAATCTCTTTCTTCTCTTCTTCTGTAAAAGATTCAATACTATTACGCGCTACAGGAGATGTCCAAATCGTGCGCAACACACCGTCCATATTGGTGAAAGCTTCTAACTCCTTTAGCACACTACCGACGAAATGATTTTCTTCTTTCAAACGCTCGATTTCCGCAAAAGAAACCGTCTCATTTTTCCACTTCATCGCATATACGAAATCTTTTCGCTCTTCGCCAGATGCTAAAATATGAAAAATCTCTTCTACGCGCTTTTCATCACGTAAATAAGGAGAAATTGGTCCCTGCCCTGTAAATACGACAGTTAAAAGCGTTCCTTCCTCTTCTCTTCGGCATTCATTCATCGCACTTGATATCACAGTCATAAGTTCATCGACAGTTTCCAGTCCATCAATATTCACTTCTATCTCATCCCACACAACATCTGCCGTATGGAAAAATGAACATTGCGTTCCTTGTTTCGTGAGTTCAATAAGATACGCACCCTTTTCGCCCGTTTCCTTACGATGACGTCCTTGTATGTTTCCTGGATAAATAATGCATGGCTCTTCTGATAAAATTTCACGTTTATGTATATGGCCAAGAGCCCAATAATCAAACTGCTTTTCTTTTAGCTCACGAATTTGAAACGGTGCATAGCGATTATGCTCTGCATCTCCTTCCACACTTCCGTGAAGCATACCAATATGAAAAGGCGCATCACTCATTTTCGTATACTGCGCTGTCATATTATCCGTTACCGCTTGCTGCAAATAACTAAACCCGTAAATAGAAGCTACTAGCTCACCATTTTTATAAAATGATTTCTCTTCTACATAAGGCTCCGTAAACACATGAACATTTTCCGGAAACTCAATTGCTGCCCAGCTTCCCCCTAAATGATCGTGGTTACCGTGAATAATAAAAACAGGGATATCGTACTGCGAAAGTCTCTTCATTTGCTCGCGCACAAACACTTGCGCTCTCAAACTTCTCGTCTCCGCATCATACAAATCCCCGGCTAGTAATACGAAATCAACGCGCTCTTGAATCGCTTTATCAACAATACGCTCGAACGATTCAAACGTACTCTGCTTCATTCTCTCCCAAACAGACTGCGGTACATTCATTTCCATCCCTTTAAACGGACTATCCAAATGCAAATCAGCCGCATGTATAAACTTCACTTGTTTCACAAATAACGATCCTTTCTTTTTCCGTACTTTACTACGAATAGTAAATCTAGTGCCCATAAAACTTCCCCTTTACCCCGTATTAACGGGCAGTAGACAAAGAAGCTAATCTGAGGGTTAACTGCCCATAAATACCCGATTGGTGAAGGCTAATAATCTTCGGGGATGAAAAGACTCCCCGAAGATTAAAGTTTCACTTTATTTTACCACGCAATGTCATATATTTCTTTGCATATTCTAGTGATTTATGCCAAAATAGTTATAAGATTCTGATTTTTATCATTGGAGGGAATTTTCATGGGAGTATACGTTCTAACAGTCTTTGAAAAAGATGGTTCAAAAGCATTAGACGAATCATTCGAGGCGGCAACTGAAAAAGAAGCGAAAGCAAAAGGTGAATCTATTTTACAAGAAAAAGGATTGTATGAAAAAACACATCGCTGCACATCTTCTGCAGGTAAGCTCGTTTTATTCCAGCGCTAAAAAAAGAAGCGTCATCCGCTTCTTTTTCACTCTACTATATCTTCGTCACACCACGTAAACACCACATCTAGAATGCGATTACCGATACGTACGCGCTTATTCCATTTTCCTGTTTGGATCTGATGTTGCAATTCTGCTTTCATCTTTTCCGTCCAGTCGTGAATCGTTTCACTATCGTTGTACGGATATACGCTTGGAAACTCTTCCTGCAGTAGATGCAAGCTCTCTGCATCAAAATGAAAATGGAAGAAGTAGTTTGCTGTAAGCGATGGTTCTTGCAATCGTAAAAAATGATCATCAATTTGCTTTCTATTTCTGTAGAAAGTAAAGATATTCACTTTACCGCTCGTAATTTGGTCAATTTGAATTTCGTGCTTCTCTATAATCACGTCTTGCCCACCTCGTTATATACTATCCTTAGTATATATGTCTTTTGCAACAAAGTTAACCATTTTCGCGCGAAATTCATTTCCTTCATTATATTACCTGTACCTCCAAGTACAATCAGAACAAATAAAAAACAAAGTTGAAGGGGAGAGATCACATGTATTTCGGAAGCAAAGGTTGGTATGTAAAAGAACTTAAAAAATTAGGTATTCGTACTTACGAAGGTAAAAAACTAGAATCATATCGTACGCATGTGTTATCTAGTTTACTTGAGAGAATGAAGAAAGCTTCGGCTTAATTGATGTAGGAAGCAACTACGGTTGCTTCCTTTTTATATAGTGGAAGAATAGAAATAATCCTATCTTAACGTGCTATCTTTACCGTTATACTCTCTTGATAAAAACCACCCCTTATCAACTGCATCTCTATTACCAAATCTCTTTCTAGATAATCATTCGTACATACTTTAAATTCCCCATACTTATTAACCCGTCCGCTTCCAACATACATATCACCACTTGTTATGACAATTGTTGAATGAGGTTCTGCACGACCCAACACAAAATTATGACCATATTCCACAGAAGCTATCGTTATTTTTTGATGCATATTATTAATTGAACCTATACATTTCTTTTTACACAAATTAACATTACTTTCTTCAGCCCTCGAAAACGCCAGATTCCTGTTAATCTTTTCTGAAGAGGAAGCAACATTCCCCAGCCAAATAAACCTATCAAATGTAGTAATAGGTAGAAACATCTACGCTAACTCCCCCATTCTTCTTTTCTGTTTTTATCGTCTACAATCTTTTGATGAACTTACAGTAATAATTTCTATATTAATATAAAAAAATATCCTTTTTCCATTCAATTTCGCACTGTTAATTTGTACAGAATACATAGAATACTGTTTTTCACCCCAGATGCAATGGCAACGCTACACAAAATAATCCACGATCCATTAAATGTAAATTCGCCTTCAAATGTGTTAATAATAATTATGTTGCCGATTATTAAAAGAATCCATGAAATGGAATACTGTTTTCCATTTGTAATATATAAAATTCCATCCTCATTACAAACTGTAATTCCTCCACCTTGCCAAACACCAATAGCGAAAGAAAAAATCGTAACTGCCAATAACTCTGCTTGTAAATCTCTAGTCACTGGTTGCGGCGCCGTATAAGTAATAATCCCTATCATCATGAGAAAAGTAATAATATGTATCCAGTTTAATTTTGTTTGTTTTCTTTGCAGCCAAATAAAGAAAATTACTACAGAAATTAAAAACAAAGTTGCCATTTAATTATTCTTCTTCCTTTCCCATATTAAAAACGTCTGTGTAATGCAATTAGAGCGTTCTTAAATCTCTCATACTTTCTAAAGCATAACATGAGAAAATAATAAAAAAATCGTACAAAAGGGCAAGCCTATAATGTACGATTGGGCATATATAATGTTTTAAAAATGAATTAACTTCCTTTCAATAGATACAGCTACTGCTTCTGACCTTGAATTAACACCTAATTTATTGTATATATTTGTTAAATACGCTTTTACTGTTCGCTCAGCTATTCCCATATCGAATGCAATTTCTTTATTCTTATTTCCACGCGCAATAGCTTTCAACACAAACAATTCTTTTTCTGTTAAGTTATTTTCTTCAACCTTATCAGCATATACTTCTTTCCTTTTATAATTCACTATTTTTTCCATAACATTGGGTTGTAGTAAAATCTCACCTCGAATAGCCGCTTCCAATGTTCGAAACAAATTCTCACGATCCGTATCTTTTAGCAAATATCCTTTTGCTCCTAACTCAATTCCCTTTAACATTAATTCGTCTTCGTTATAAGTAGTTAATATAATAATCGGCGTATGATTTTGTTTTTTATTTAAAGCTTCAATTGTTTCTAGACCACTCATTTTAGGCATATTTAAATCCATTAAAATAACATCAGGTTTCTTTTTTTCTATGAAAGAAAGGGCTTCTTCTCCATTTGCAGCCTCACCTATAATTTGAAATGAATCACTCGTTTCTATTATTAATTTCAGACCTTCTCTTACAACGAAATGATCATCCACAATTAATACGTTATACTTCATGTTTATCTCCTTCATTATTGATAGGTACTTGAATACACACTTTCGTACCCTTCATCTTTTCACTCAATATATGTATTTCTCCATTAATCAATCGAACTCGCTCATTTAAGCCAATTAAGCCGTAATGTCCAGGATTCTTACCGATAGATCCAGTGTCAAATCCCATTCCATTATCTTGAACTTCAATAGTAAGTTTTTCAGGGTTATCGATATATTCAACTTTTAAATTTACATCTGTTGCCTGCGAATGTTTTGCGATATTCGTTAAACATTCACTAATTACATATAAACAATGTTCCTTTACTAAGCTTGAAATATGCGGTGGGCTTTGAATAGTAAATCTCACTTGTATAGACGTAGCCTCAGAAAAACGTTGAACTTCTTCCTCTACTGCTTTATTAAATGAATTGGTAGTATGACGCAAATCATCAATAACCAACCTTGCATCATGTAAAGTTTGTCTCGCTCTTATCATAGTTTGTTTCATAATCTCTTGAGATCGTTCTATATTCCCTTTTTGCATATGGGCATCTATTGCTTCCAATTGCATAATTAAGCTCGCTACACCTTGCGCTAACGTATCATGTAAATCCCTTGCCATTCGCTGCCTTTCATTAGCTAATGTCAATTCTTCTACTCTCATATATGCAGACTCTAACTCTTGAATGTAGCTCTGTATACGATTACGTGCATCATATTGCTGCTTATTAATATAAGAAAAAGGAATAATAATTGCTAGTACTAAAAGGAACATAGAGATAAGAATAGCTACTTTATTCACACCATAATTCATACTAATCGCAATACAAAATATGGCATACATGAGAGTAAAAACTGCCATTACTTTAAATATATTGTTATAAACATATAAACTTTGAGCAATTAAAATAGGGGTTAATCCAACAAAAATAGCTATTGAACCATTTGGTACAATAAATGCAGCAAGAAACACAATGAAGAGTTGTACAAAAAAGAAATACAACAATTGCCTATTTTTTAATGAACTCGCATACCAATGAAAAATAGTATGAATAACAATGACTATTGTAAAAAAGAAACTATCTATTGAGAGAATATTATTACGAAATTCTAAAAGCATTGAAGCTATATATACGAGTGTAATCCATAAAACAATAAACCTTCTTGGAATAAATACCGCTTCCAATACATTTGTATCCACATCTATATTTGAATTCATTTTTTTCATATTCGACCTCCATCATTATATTATACAAGATGCAGCTTACATTTTGATAAAGTGAAACTTTAATTAGTGGAGCTTTTTTCCATCCCCATTACAGAATATAAATATGAAATATTGCATATCGAAATGCATTGATATAATTGTAAGCGCTTACTATAATAAGCGTATAAAGATTTATTGCATCTTACCATAAAGAAAGGAGGCACTCATATGGAAATCGCAATGGCAGTTTTAAAATTTGTAGGTGGAGTAATTCCATTAGTTCAAGAACTTTTAAAAGCATTCATGTAAGGTTATCATTCAGCAATTATCTATAATAATTATCATACAAATGATCTGTATATCAAAAACAAATTGATACACAGATCATTTGTGTGAGAAAACTTTATACGAGAACTATGTAACCTAGTAGAACAATAACGATACATCTATCTCAAGTTAGAAAAAGACGCTCACAAGAGCGTTTTTTCTTATATTACTATGTATTCAGGAGAAATCGATTTTACCAAGTAGATAAACGACGAATTTCTGTTCCCTTTTATTTTTTGATAACAAAATAATCACTCCAACCAAAAATGCTATAATAAACCCAATCAAACTAAGGGGGCACTTTTATCTTGCACGGAAAACACATTCAATTTCACAAGTTTGGTAACCCAAAAGATGTATTACAAGTTGAATATAAAAATATAGAACCATTAAAAGAGAATGAAGTTTTAGTCCGTATGTTAGTTAGACCGATTAATCCATCTGACTTAATTCCCATTACCGGAGCGTACGCTCATAGAATTCCGTTACCTAACATACCTGGTTATGAAGGTGTCGGTATTGTGCAAGATTTTGGCGCGGGCGTTACTAGAGACCTTATTGGTAAACGTGTTTTACCGTTACGCGGAGAAGGTACTTGGCAGGAGTATGTGAAGACGTCAGCTGATTTTGTAGTCCCTATTCCGGATTCTATTGATGATTTCACAGCGGCACAAATGTATATTAATCCTCTTACGGCGTGGGTTACTTGTACAGAAACGTTAAACTTACAAAGTAATGACGTTTTATTAGTGAATGCTTGTGGATCCGCTATTGGACATCTATTTGCGCAGTTATCACAAATTTTAAACTTCCGATTAATTGCTGTTACAAGAAATAATAAGCATACAGAAGAGTTACTGCGCCTTGGTGCTGCATATGTAATTGATACTTCCACTGCCCCGCTTTATGAAACCGTTATGGAATTAACAAACGGGATTGGTGCGGATGCTGCGATTGACTCTATCGGAGGACCAGATGGAAATGCATTAGCTTTCTCCTTACGTCCAAACGGGCACTTTTTAACGATCGGTCTTCTATCAGGAATACAAGTAAACTGGGCAGAGATTGTCACGAAAGCAAAAGTGCACGCGAACATATTTCATTTACGACATTGGAATAAAGAAGTGTCACCATATAAATGGCAAGAAACGTTTCGTCACTTAATTCGCTTAGTAGAAAATAAGCAATTACGTTTTATGAAAGTCCATTCTACGTATGACTTAGCGGATGTGAAAGCGGCAGTTGATGTCGTGCAGTCTGCTGAGAAAACGAAAGGGTAACTAACTGTTACGATTTATTTAACCAATTATAACGAAAGTTAATTAAATATATCAGTAAGCCCTGCTAGTCAAGTGATTGGCTAGTAGTGAGGGTTAACTGCGGGCAATCCCTAAAGCTGATTGAACTACAACGTGGCTAGAAATGGCGAGCGTGAATGTTGCGAAAGCAGAAAAAATCAATCAGATCGTGCAAGGTTAAATCCTAAACACTAGAACAATGGGTCTTCCGCCTCGAATCATCTAAGTCAAAAGTGATAAGATGAACGTTCAACGACTATCTCGTATAACTGACGAGAGTACATCACAAGCCTATGGTGGTGGAAAAATCCTCTATCTCTAAAGAGATAAACATATAGTCTGCGCTCATGTGAAAACATGAGAAGTTCATAAGAGAACTGGCTAAGGAATTGCGCCCTTAGTTGAACGAGATACATTTAATTAAATCTATCCAACCTCATTGAATTTATCGAACGTATGTGCTATTGTGAGTTTGATGAGGTAAGAATAATAATGAAATTTTTACGAGTTAGTCAAGTATCAGAATTAACAGGTTTGCATCCGAGTAGTCTCAGGAGAATGCTGGTGGAACACGCTACGATTCAGAAGAACAAATCTTTCATTAAAGGAGTTACATTCTGATGATATTGGCGAAGAAAGTTAGACTAATTCCAACGCCTGAACAAGAAAAAGTGCTTAGAAACCATGCTGGCGCTGCAAGATTCGCTTATAACTATTGTAAAAGAATGAGCGATAGATACTATAAGCTATTTGGAAAATCTGTTTCACAGTTAGCTTTACAGAAACGATTTACAAAGATCAAGAAGCGAAAGAGATATGAGTGGTTAAAAGACATTAATGCACAAGTTCTTAAACAGGCTTCAAAAGATTTTGATACGGCGAGGAAACATTCGTTCAAAAAGTACAAAAATGGTTATCACACTTCTTATAAATCCAAAAAAGATTTAATCCAAGGATTTTATGCTAATTATGAAAGACTGATTATAGGAAAGAAAGTAGTTCATATCCAGTCTATTGGAGAAGTGAAAACAAGCCAACAACTACCAAGAAACAAAAAACCATCCAATCCAAGAGCTACATTTGACGGTCGTCACTGGTGGATTAGTGTAGGATTCCAAGAAGACTTTGAATTACAAGAACTAACCGATGAGTCGATTGGTGTGGATGTTGGTTTAAAAGAGCTGTTGGTAGCTTCTAATGGTATGAAAGAACGAAATATAAACAAAGATGCCAAGGTTAAAAAACTTTTGAAAAGGAAAAAGTCAGCACAAAGAGATATGTCTAGGAGATTTAAAAAAGGTGTAAAAATTCAATCTGCCGGATATGAAAAAGCGAAAACTGAGCACCTGCGGTTATCTAGGGAAATTATGAATATCCGAAATAACCATATCCATCAAGCGACAGCTAAATTGGTGAAAACCAAACCAATGAGGATTGTTGTGGAAGACTTACCTATCTCAAACCTGTTAAAAAACAAAAAACTATCGAAAGCATTTTTATTTCAAAAATTACACTTCTTCTTTCAATGTTTATCATACAAGTGCCAGAAGTATGGCATTGCGTATGTAAAAGCTGATAAATGGTTCGCCTCAAGCAAGATTTGCTCATGTTGCGGAGTAAAATACGACCATTCAGTTCAACCAGAAGGACAGTGGAGTTTAAAAATACGGGAGTGGTGTTGTGCTTCATGCAATAGCCATCACGATAGAGATTTGAATGCTTCGATAAATTTATCAAGATGGGTAAAATAATTGCTTGATAATAGGAGGTAACGATACTGCCTCGTGTGGAGTGTTGTACCCCTCGTCCCTTCGGGGTTGCGAGAACACTTTGAAGCACTAACTTGTGTAAATTTGATTGAATTGTATAGATTTAGTTAAGTTTATCGTATCGGAAAGTGTTTTTGACGAGTTATTAAATGCAAAAGAAGAAGTCTTTTGCATTGACCTTTTAAATAGACTAGATAGTACGTTTAGCAGTCTATAATTGTAATTTTTTGGTACAATTATATTAAAAGGTGAAAGGAGATTTTCACATGTGGTTCATTTCGGCAATTTGGCCTGTTATACTAGTCGGGGGAATTGTAGTATTTGTAATAAAAAGATTGGAACATAAATATAAGAACGGAAAATTAGGTAAGAAAAAATCCCAAAAAGCTCAAAATTTATTAGATAGTCTCATACCTATGGGAATGCTTGTTGGCTGTATGATCGGTTTGATTTTCGGTATGTTTTTCCCGGAATTCTCCCTGCTTTCATTTAGTTTAGGGGCCGGAATAGGCTATTTATTTGGTTATTTCGCCTATGAAATTTATAGTAAGACAGGAGACAATTTCTCGTAATCCAAAAAGAATAATCAGGACAGTACATAGTCGTCATATACAATATGTACTGTCCTTTATTTTTGTAGCAACACTATCATCTTACCTTTCACATCCTATACACCTTTTTTATCGCTTTTCCTCTCCTTATTATTTGTCATATAATTAACACCTTCGTTAAACATATATAAAGATTGCTATATTCCTTACTTTTCTCCTTGAAAACGTTATATACTACATTTGAAATAAGCAAGTGTGTCTGCTTATTATCTAAATTCCCGTGCAATACCCCTCACGAAATGCTAGGAGCAATCCTAGCATTTTTTACAATAACGTTTTGCCCACTTTGAACATATGTAATTATAATTTCTTGTCAACGTTAGTCATAAAACAAAAAAATCCCCTCAAAGCATAAGCTTCAAGGGGTGAGCCTGTATTTTTACTTACTTATATACGTACAGCTGTACCACTTACAGCAACCATTAACATTCCATCACGAACAACTTCGTAATCTACGTCAATACCAACGATAGCATTTGCACCTTTTTGTTTTGCAAGTTCTTTCATTTCATCCATTGCGATATCACGAGCTTCTTTTAGCTTGCTTTCATAAGAACCAGCACGACCACCGACAACATCACGAACAGAAGCGAATAAATCGCGGACAATATTTGCACCCATAATAGCTTCACCATTTACAATATCGATATACTCAATAATTTCTTTACCTTGAATTCCAGACGTTGTTGTTACAATCATGACTGACACTCTCCTAATAAGTTGTAGTTTGAATAAGCTTTCTTATGTCTTTATTATGACATGGAAAAAGTATCTAATCTATTGAATTACCTTACAGGAGTGTGACAATTTTGTAAGAATAAAGCGCCTATTCTATTTAATAAAGCGCTTTAACATTTGGATACATAAACGATTCTCTATTTTCTTTCCAATCCTTTTCTACTTCTTTAAAAGTTGGTCGCCCTAACTCTTCCTTGTTTTTCTGTTTACGAAACCATTTCTTTACATACTTCTCTCCATTTTTGTTTTGAACTGTACAAAGGAAACTGTTACTACTATCCTTTACTATTTTTACAATCACGAAAAGCACCTCTTCCCTTTTAAATAAAAGAATAGAACTTGATCTTTTACTATAAGCCCTTCCTCTCTTATAGTCATACGACTCCTCGGCCGCGCCAAAGTTGTAAGATCAAAAAAAGATATTCACTATGTTTAATATGTGACGTACATATTATTTAAAGAAATCCGAGTTATACGCATTGTGCTTATCAAATATTTTATAAATTTCTAACTTATCATCTAATGTTGCATCTACTAAAATTAATATATTTCCATCGTAAATGTATTCTTCATATTTCTTGGCATGTTCCTCAGGGATTCCTAAGCCGATAAATGCTCCTATTAAACTTCCAGCTCCTCCGCCAATACCGGCTCCCCCAATAGCTGCTGCGATAGGTCCTGCCGCTACGATTGGACCCATTCCAGATACGGCAAGTACACCAAGACCTGTTAATAAACCACCGAGTCCGCCTGCTACTCCTCCTGCCACAAGCCCTGTTGCTGAAAAGATATCCGCTTTATGTGCAGTTTCATGATTCACTTTTTCACCCGATTTCTCTTCCAGATGTTCAATTTCCTTTTGATCCTTCGCAATAGCTGAAATGTTATCAGCTGAGTATCCTTTATCACTTAATTCATTAATAACACATGCCGCATCATCAATTGTTCTAAAAACACCTACTATTTTTCTATCTACATTCATAACTATTAACCTCCTAAAGTTTTATATAATGTATCTTTATCTTTCTTCATTTCTGTATACACTAATCTTCTTATTAACATAACCATTTATGAAAAAAGCGAATAGTAAAAGCATTACAAGCGAACTACTTAACAAGTAAATTAAATCAAATGTAATATCAATCATCAGTTCATTCATGTATACCAGACTCCTTTTTATTTAAAGTAAAAGTATATTTTTATAAACTAGAAATCTTACAATTCATCTTCAGTCAATCTCTTTGTAGTTTATGTATACCCTTCGTAACCCTTTCTAAACATAAAAAACTATAATTATATTTTTTCTTATTTATATGTTTAACATTTTTTAAAACGGGTATGTTTATATTGTTATGCTTACTATATGGAAAGGAATATTTCGATGAATGCAATCCAATCTACTACTATTCTTTATAATGAAACACCTACAATAACGCAGATTCATCATTTTTATGCTTTAATGACAACATTTCAAACAACTTTATTTATAGGTAAACACGGAACACTTACTTCCATTAAAAACTTAAGCACATTAGTATCCTTTTTCCTTACTGTCAAAAAGAAAGAACTTGTATTATTTATCTTTGAAGGAATAGATGCAAAAAAAGCTTTAAGAACACTCTTTCCTTCTTAAAAATTTTGTTATCCCCCCTATTCCCTCGATTGTTACTTTTCATATATGTTTTTATATTTCAAAATGATTTCCTCAATTCAAAAAGAGACCCCCTAATACAATAGGGGGATTTCTAGTTTGGCCTTACGAAAACTGATATAATATATATTACGTTTTTTATTCTGTACAATTGAAAATTGTTAATAACCTTGAAGGTAGGAATTTTTAATGAACTCGAAAGCAAAATTTAGTATTCGCTACAAAATTATGGCTGGTTATTTAGTTATCATTTTGTTCTTACTTATTTCTTTCATTATGCTAAACAATGAGATTTCCAGTTTACAAAAATCTCGTAATTTTATTATTGATCACGATTTTAAAGTTCTTAATTTAACGAATCAAGTGGAGAAAGAATTACTAACAATTGAAAATAAAGCGAAAGGATTTATCACTTCTAATGATGCAAATTACGTTCAATCCCTTAACGCTGCGGAAAAGGATTACGAAAAACATTATCAAGATCTTTTTGCTCTATTAGAGGATAACCCCTCTCAGCAAGAAAAGTTAAAACAGATTAATGAAAACATTACTAGTTGGATTAATAAAGAGATTCACCCACTTATTACAAATAGCAATCGTAATAACGTACAAGCAATCGATACGACTCAAATTCAGTCACTACAATCGCAGGTAACTAACTTCCGTAGTGTAGAGGAGCAACTAACGAAGAAAAGAGCTGCACAATTAGATACGGAAAATAATAAATTAGAGCTTTGGTTATACAGTTTGTTGTTCTTACTTTCTTGTATTTCTATTATCGTTTCACTCTATATTTCGAATTCCATTACAAAAACGATTAAAAATGTAATTCAAGCTATTAAATCCATTTCTTCTAAAGAAAAAATTACGGAAAGAATTCATGTAAACACTCATGATGAGATAAAAGATTTGGCTCATACAACGAACCATCTACTAGACGAAATATCGAAAAGAGAGTGGTTGCAAACCGAGCTTGCAGAATTAATTTTAATGTATCAAGGTGTATCTTCTATTGAGATGTTAGGGAACAAAATTCTTAGTGGAATGATACAAAAAACGCAAACTTCTTGCGGTGCATTTTATGTACGTGAAGAAATTGAAGACACTGTCTACTATGTGAAGAAAGCTTCTTTCGCCGATCAGGGTTCTGATGTTGGGAAGCAATCCGTTAAAATGGGTGAAGGTTTAATTGGGCAATGTGCTTTAGAAAAGCAAAGCTTTATTCTTAGAGAAATACCAGAAGAATTTCGTTATGTCACTAGCGGCTTATTAGAAATACGCCCTCAAAACCTACTAGTTATCCCTATCTTATTTGAAGATGAAGTGATTGCAGTAATGGAGTTAGTAAGTGTAACTGATATTTCAGATTTACATCAAGATTTAATTCAACAAACTGTTGATAACCTAGGTTTAACGATCCATAGTATTATGGGACGTATGCGAATTCAAACTCTTTTACATGAATCACAAGCAATGACAGAAGAGTTGCAAGTTCAATCAGAAGAATTGCAAACACAAGCTGAAGAACTACAAATGCAAGCCGAAGAATTAAGAACAACGAATGAACAACTAGAGTCTAGAACGGAAGAGGCGGAGCAAAAGACAGCTGACTTACAAATCACTAAATCAGAATTAGAAGAAAAAGCAAGTGAGTTATTACGTAGCTCAAAATACAAATCTGAATTCCTAGCAAATATGTCACATGAATTACGCACACCATTAAATAGTATTTTACTATTATCTGAAATGTTAAAAGAAAATCATGATAATCATTTATCCGATGATGAAATTGAATTAGCAACTGTTATTCATTCATCAGGGAAAGATTTACTTACTCTAATTAATGACATACTAGATTTATCTAAAGTAGAAGCCGGCAAACTAGACATCATTTTTGAAGCAACGAACATAAGTGATATGGCAGCAAATATGCATCAAAACTTTTTACATATAGCTGCACAAAAAAATGTCGAATTTACTATTGAAGACAGTGATATTATTCCTGATTTGTTTTATACAGATGCAAAACGGATTGAACAAATTATTAAAAACTTATTATCCAATGCATTTAAATTTACGGAAAAAGGATTCGTTTCTTTACATTTCGATTCAATAGAAACAGCCAATTTAAGTCATGAAATGCAGTCTATCAGTAATGATTGGATGAAAATTTCGGTAAAAGATACTGGTATTGGTATCGCTAAAGAACAGCATCAACTTATTTTCGAAGCCTTTCAACAGGCAGATGGCGCAACGATTCGAAAATACGGTGGTACAGGCTTAGGGTTATCTATTTGTAAAGAGTTTGCTAGATTATTAGGTGGTTGGATTACGTTAGAGAGTAATGTAGGAGAAGGCAGTACTTTCACCGTATATATCCCTAACCTTCCAAATGGGTTAACTGATATACAAGTATCCAATTTAGAAGTTGCAGCAACGATAGAAGATGTTATTCCTGCTGAAGTTGTTGAGGAAACTATCGTGACGCCAGAAACAAATAACGTCTTCCAAGAGAAAACTATTTTAATTGTCGATGATGATCATCGAAATATATTTGCATTACAAAATGCATTAAAAAAACAACATGCCAACATTATTACTGCGCAAAACGGCATAGAGTGTTTAGACATACTAAAAAACAATACAAATATTGACCTTATTTTAATGGATATTATGATGCCGAATATGGACGGTTATGAAACGATGGAACATATCCGAACGAACTTAGGGTTACATGAAATACCTATTATCGCATTAACTGCTAAAGCAATGCCAAATGATAAAGAAAAATGTTTATCTGCTGGCGCTTCAGATTATATAAGTAAACCATTAAATTTACATCAACTCTATTCAGTAATGAGTGTATGGTTAATAAAATAAGTGAGGTTTAGTTTAAGTGGAAAATAAGTATTATAATTTTGATCCATCTGTAGATATGGATAAGCGCACGAACTTAGAAATTGAATTACTATTAGAAGCGGTATTTAAACTATCAGGATTTGATTTTCGCCAATATGCTCGTACATCTATTTATAGAAGAATTTGTAATAGAATGCAGCTCTCTAATATCCCTACCATTTCAAAGTTAATTGAAAAAGTAATTCATGAGGAAGGGGTTTTAGAACAGTTATTAAATGATTTCTCCATTAATGTAACTGAAATGTTCCGTAACCCTAATTTTTTTAAAGCGCTAAGAGAGCATGTCATTCCTGAATTAAAAAAGTATCCTGAAATTAGAATTTGGCACGCTGGATGCGCAACTGGTGAAGAAGTATTATCAATGTCCATCTTACTTCACGAAGAAGGATTAAGTGAAAAAGCTGTTATTTACGCAACAGATATGAATACAGATGTGTTAGAGAAAGCAAAACAAGCTATCCTTCCGTTAAATAAAATGCAAACTTATACGAAAAATTATTTACAAGCTGGCGGTACACAAGCATTTTCTAACTATTATTCAACAGATAATCGTTTTGCTTATTTTAATCCATCACTGTTACAAAACATTATTTTTGCGCAACATAATTTAGTAACTGATCAATCTTTTAACGAATTTCATATTATACTTTGCCGTAACGTTTTAATTTACTTTACGAGTAAACTTCAAAACCAAGTACAGCAACTATTTTATGAAAGTTTAGGTCACAACGGATTCCTATGTTTAGGAAATAAAGAAACTCTCCGTTTTTCACATATAATGCCGCATTATATCCAGTTTAATCCGAACGAACAAATCTATCAAAAAATACAATAAAAAGCGTATGAAATCCTCTGTTTGGATTTCATACGCTTTTTATTTCGCATTCGTTTGTATCATAATGAGGCACATATCATCTGACTGTTCTTTCTTCTGTTCTTCCTTGTAAAACCCTTCGATCTCTTCTTCTAAATCTCCCCATTTTCTTTCTGTAAAAGCACGTAATTTCTCTTCAGCCTCAAATTCATCATGTGCAATTGCTTCAAGAACACCATCTGTAAACAATACAATTTGAGCGTTCTTCTCAAAAGGTATAACGGTCTTTTTAACTTTTATTTCATCAAAAAATCCTACTGCACAACTTCCTCGATTTAGTTCAACCATATTTGTCTCATCAACTAAAACGTATCCAGAAGGATGTCCTGCATTTACATATTCAATCGTTCTCTTTTCTGTATCTACTACTAAATATATCGCTGTAAAATAATATGGAATATCGTCATTCTCATTATGTAAAAGAGTCATATATTTATTTAAGTCTTTAATGACAAGTTCTGGATCGATTAAAGATTTAATCGTTTCACGTAATACAGACGAAATAAACATACAAACTAATGAAGCAGATATACCATGTCCCATCACATCTAATAATATAATACCGTAGCGGTTTTCATCGATTTTATACCAATAATACATATCTCCAGCTAATTTAAATGAAGGTAAGTAACTTGCTTCAATTTTTATATGATCTTCTCGTAATGGGCTACTTAATAAGTTTCTTTGTACTTGCGTTGCTAAATCTAATTCATTACGAAGGTTTTCTTCTTGTTCTTTATGCCAATTTAATTCCGATTTCAAGCGTAATGCTACACGCATACGCGCTAACAATTCAACTTTATTTATCGGTTTCGTAATATAATCCATTGCCCCTATATCTAGCGCTTCAGCTAATTTATTCGCGTCTTCTAAAGCTGTTACAAAAATAATAGGAATATCTTTAAACTTCTCCTCGTTTTGTAATCGCCTACAAACTTCAAGTCCATCAATTTCAGGCATCATAATATCTAATAGTATTAAATCAATTTCATTATGCCTGGAAGAATCTTTCCCAAAATGGATGTATTCGAAAAGCTCTTGTGCAGAATTAAGCGATACAAGATCCTGATATCCGGCTTGTTTTAAAATTTTTTCAATTACAAAAATGTTAACCGGATTATCATCAACAATTAAAATGGACACAAGTTATTTCCCCTTTTCTTATATAAAATGTAAATCGATTATCATTTTCTATTTTTCTAGTATTGCATACTCAGTTATAAAATGAAAATTTCCTACTCAAACATATTTATACAGCAAAAGAACAAACTCCCTAGAAATGAGAGTTTGTTCTTTCACTCTATAAATTTTCACTATTAATTTAACACCATTGCTTTGTCATTTAAGAGACGATCTAATTCTTCCATATGATTTGTTTCATCTGCGATCATATCTTCTAACTTTACAACTAACTCTGTCATATTTAATTTCGCTGCCTGTTCTTTTCTCGTTTCATAGCGCTTAATTGTTTCATATTCTGACTTCCTAGCTTCTTCTAACATTTCTCTAACATCTTCTACTTGTTTCACTGGTAAAGGGATCGTAGTAGGTGTACCACCTAACGTCTTAATTTTCTCCGCTAAATATAGGGCATGTCCTTGTTCATCACTAATTTCAGATTCAAAGAAAGGTTTTAACACTTGTCTATATATACCAGAAACTGTAGCTGCATTATGGTTATACATAATAATTGCCGAGTATTCTCCTGCTAAATCTTCATTCAATCCTTTGATTAGTTCTTTCACATCGTGTGACATTTTAATATCTCCTCCTATACTTAATAAGTACCCCTTTGCTCATGTTTTAAACATCATTATTTTAAATTTTTTATGTATCTAAAAATGCGGCTTGCTTCAATTTACTTATCGCTTGTCTTTTAATACGAGAAACGTGCATTTGTGAAATACCTAACCGTTCCCCTGTATCTTTTTGATTTAAATTTTCTCCAAATATATAATGAATAACACTCTTTTCCGTATCATTTAATACGTTAAAAATATCCTTTAAAACGAGACGCCTTTCTGTCTCTTCATATCCTTGCTCTACTTCACCTACAGATTCAATTCTCGCTACCGAACTTCCATCAGATGAATTTTCAACTACATCATCTAAGGAAGATACTCGATAATTATTTTTCGCATCCATAATTTCTAGCACTTCCTCTTCGGATAGTCCTAAATGGTCTGCAATCTCTATAATCTTCGGTGAACGTTGCAGGTGATCTGTTAGTTCCTCTATCGCAAGTTTAATTTTCCCGCCTAAATCTTTAATTCGCCTTGGAACGTGAATGCCCCAAGTTTTATCACGTAAATACTTCTTTATTTCGCCTACTATTGTAGGTATTGCAAAAGGCTCAAAGGCATTCCCTATCGAATAATCATACCTTCTTATTGCGCCTAAGAGCCCTAACATTCCCACCTGTATAATATCCTCATGCATCGGCCCGCCTTTTGAATAGCGATATGCAATGGAATAGACAAGATTTTTATAATGCTCAACTAACCTTTCCTGCGCTTCATCACATTGGTTTTGTTGAAATTCTGCAATTAGTTTAATAACGTCTTCTTTAGTAAGATTCGTAGGTTGAGATTGGATTTCCATCATTCTCCACCTGCTCTCTTTGTATATATTTTGTCATTAAAACTGTCATGCCCTCATCATGCATAATTTGTATATCATCCATTAACGTATTTATTAAATATAAACCTAAACCATTTTCCGGCAAATGTTCTACTGGTTTATTAATATCATACGGACCAACTTTACTTTTTAAGGTGCTAAAATCAAAGCTAACTCCATTATCCGCAACCATAATTTCTAATCGATCTTCATATAGACCAAAGACAATTGTAATTTCTCCAACGTCTTCTTTATATGCATGTTGTACAATGTTCGTACATGCTTCACTAATCGCAATTTTCATATCTTCTATATCGTCATAAGCAAAGCCCATTCGATTCGCAACACCAGCCATTGTTAAACGAATAATAGCCACATATTCTGCTTTTGCAGGAATTTTCATTTCTATCTTTTCAAATTTCTCCATCATCCCTAGTCACCTTCTTTCTACTTTTTCAAAATCTGAATTCAAATTTAATATTTCTGTTAGTCCTGTAATATCAAATAATCTTTTTAACCTTTTAGATACACCAATAAATTCTAGTTTGCCATCATTTTTCTTAATTGCTTTTAAAAGAGCTATAAATACGCCTAAACCTGTACTATCCATATACTCTACCTCAGTAAAATCTACTACAATATGAACCTCTTTTTCGCTTGCAATAGGCATTACCTTATTTTTTAAATCTGATGCCGTATACGCATCAATCTCACCATTAAGTTCTACCGTATAACCTAAATCATTTTGCAAAATATTTATTGCCAAATTCATCATTTCCGCCCCCTTATCTCAAGCTACTACTATTTAATTACCCATAAAAATTAGTTTTAAACATATTTTTTAATTTTAATTATAAAGTGAAACTTTAATCAGTGGGTGTTTTGTTGGTGGTCTACTGCCCATTAAAGCGGGATAAATAAATTTTCTACACCTTTCTCAGCTTAACACTAAAAAAAATACTACCAAATGTTTAAACCTTGTAAATTTGTGTATGTATAATGTATAAACATTATTTTTAGGGGGATCTATCTATGGAAGAGCACAACTTTAAAAAGGGAGATTTCGTTCAATTTTCTTATCGACACGATCATGCTACAAAATTAATTGGTTCCATTATTAACATACTAACGAATACAATTGTAGTTGATATAGGTAATAGCGAGGACTTATCCCATATAGAACCAAGGCAAGTCGTAAGAATAAATAATTGTGAAAAAGTAACAATGGTTTAATACATAATAGAAAGTATAATTTTAATGAGTGGGGGTTCTTCATCCTCCACTCATTCCTATGCAGATTACATTAAAAAAGCATCCAAATTATTTTAATTGGATGCTTTTTTATGTATATTTATCAGTTTGTTAACCTTATAGCTATATATAATAAACTTAAGATTACTATTCATTATCATACTTACGCTTTCCGTAGCATTCTAGAAAAGAATGTAACGATTAAAATAAAGACGATTGCACCTAATAAAGCTGGAAGAATAAAGATGCCTCCCCATTCAGGACCCCAATGACCAAATAACGCACTACCTACCCAAGATCCGATTAATCCGGCAATCACATTACCAACTATACCTAAAGGAAAGTCTTTTCCTGTAATCATTCCAGCTAACGCCCCAATAAGTCCACCTACAATACACGTAATAATAAGTCCCACAATGAAACCTCCTATATTATTTTTATAATGGATTTATCAAGCTTTGGTATGTAACCAAAGCTTGATAAACATGTATTATTCTTTATGATCCAATCCATCACTTATCTTTTGTTTCACTTTTCCGACTTTTTCCTTTATAGTTCCCTTCGTCTTCTCCCACTTCCCTTCATTTTTCAATTCTCTATCTTCTGTAACTTCACCAATCCCTTCTTTTACTTGTCCTTTTTTCTTTTCAACTTTACCCGTAATTTGTTCTTTCAGCCCGTTTTCACTCATTTTTATAATCTCCTTTTCGTAATAGATTTATAGATTTAAAGAGTATACATGCATCTTCTTTCTTGTAACCATTCACCGACTCTTTCTAAATCCTTAACGAATAACAAGATTTTTCCTTCATCCAGCTTTTCTTCATAAAAGTTAGCTTCTTCCTCATTAAGTCCTAACTCTTGCATCTTATTTCTTAACTGATCTCCCGTTTTTTGAAAGACGTTAATAATGCTTGTCCCAAGTCCCTCTTCTTTTATTCCAATTGTATTCACATCTGCATTGTCTGCGATTCTATCTGTCCTTTCTTTCTCATGTGTTAATACGTAAATATCTTTTTGGTCTATTCCTTTCTTCACTAGATCATTCGCCGCATTCATGACCTCTTTCTCCGTAATAAATTCATATACAAAAGGTTTACTATACTTCGTTTCCATCTTTAACTTCCTCCTCTAAAATGAATTATTTGTTATATTATATGTAGTACACCCATTTTCGAAATGTTAAACATAAAATATGAAAAAAGTTGTTTGATTTTTTTCTATCCTAAAACTAGTAGAATAAAACTTTTTACAATAACTACCTAAATTAACAGAAAATTGTTATAATTAAACATAAGGAGGGATACTATGAAAAAAATCATATCTATATGCGCTTTAACCGCTCTATCTTTCACTTTAATAGGCTGTGCCAGTACCTCAGCTACAGACAAAGCTCCACAAGCTAAGCAAGAACATACACAAACTACCTTTCAATTAAACTCCGCAAATATTACAGACATTGAAATACTTAGCACGATAAATAACAACGTTTCAAAGTCTCAAACAGATAACGAAGAAATGATAAAATCAATCGTTTCAGCAGTTCAAAAAGGCACTCCTAAAACAATTACACTAGATCAAAAAAAGAGAGAATCAGCACATTCTACTATTACCGTTACATATAAAGATGACACGAAAGAAGAGTTTCTTGTGTGGGTTGACAATAAGGAGCAAATTACGATTGCTAAAGATAAGAAGAAAGATAAAGTGGATGGTGTGGTAGTGAACATTAAAGATGTGAAAATGATGAAGGATTTCTTTTAAAATTCTAATATAATTGATGTTAAAAAAGAGTAGGACTACATCCTACTCTTTTTTAATCATGTCCAATAAATAAACTTTTATAAAGTGAAACTTTAATCAGTGGGGGTTTTATTCATCCCCCACTGATTATTAGCCCTCACCAATCGGACGTTTACGGACAGTTGATCTCCCACCTAACTTCTTTGCTCCAACTGAGTTTTGAGGTGGGAGTTTTACTGTCCGTTAACGCGGGATAAAGTCTATTTAAGGTCTAATTTTGCTAAATCATGTTGTAAAACATTATTTCCTTCTTGTGGATTAAATACTATTGCACTAAGACCAAAAACATTCGTAACAACATCTCTATCTTTCGAACGAATGATTCTTACTTCATAAGCAAAAACTCCTGGAGGTAGAGCTGCTGAACGAAAAGTAACACGTCGATTAGGTGCCAATGTTTGTGTTGAAGGGTCTACTAATGGTAACAATACCGGAGAACCCGATGACCAATCAAACATTTCAACAGTTACTGTATGAGTATCATCTGGATCAACATTCATAGCTTCCACAGTAAGAAACAACGTAGCGGAATGTCTACGTAATACACCCGTTGACAAAGTTTCATTGTGATGTTTATGACATTTTTCAGGAGGATGACCATGGCCATAACTCATATCAATCCCCCCCTTTCATTTACAATTAAGGACAAGTATTCCTTATAATATATAATGCTAGTATTCTCTTAATGAAAGGTATAAAAGCGGATTTCCATCTGTATTTTTGGATATTTTATTTTTCACTTATTCCCTCTTAATGAATAATATAGATTCTCCTATTTTGCCCTTGAACTCTTTCTAAGAATAAATAAATCTATTTTGGAAAGGACCTGCTCCATTCATTCGTAAAAGCATAAAGTAAATTGAATCCGTTAAAACACATGAGTGAACCTTTGGTTTTCCCCTCCTATTAAAAGGAGGAACTATGATGGGCTTTGGTGGTAGTTGTGGCGGCTGTGGCTTCGCCGGAGGATTTGCATTATTAGTTGTATTGTTTATTTTATTAATCATCGTTGGAGCTGCTTGCTTCTGCTAAAAAACTATCGGAAAGACACTCATGTGAGTGTCTTTTCTTTATATGTAAAAAAAGCCCACCTATTTCCGTAGGCGGGCCTTATCTTTATTACACAATATCAAAGTATACTCTCTTTTTCTCTGAATTTTTATGTAATTATACATATCCATGAAAATAGATAAAGTTGTTATTACAATATATTTTCCACTTTCAACTTAGTTATCATTTGAATGTTTTTCTATAAAATCAAGGATCCTCGCATTAACTTCGTTAGAGAACTCACCATTGATGGCGTGAGATGCATTTTTCCAGTTCACTATATCTATATCTTTAACGTATTTTTTTCCAGATTCAACTGCTTTTACTGAATTATGCATTGTACTTTTTTCAGCCATTAAGGCAAGCACTGGAACATTGATATTTTTTAGGTCCTCTTTACTAAATAGATCCGGTGCTGGTGTTTTCAATTTATAATTACGCATACCCGACTCGATTAACTTAGCGATAGGTTCATCGTCATTTATTTCTGCTCCTCCAGAAACATAACTTAACATCTTTTCTCTTAAAAACTTAGGTACAATAGGAACGGAAGCTGGAATAGATGCTAGAATCATCTTTATAGATATTTGCGCAAATACAAAGACTGGATCCAATAAACTAGCCGTAGCAATATGTTCAGGATTATATCTCGCCAAGTTCATTGCTGTCCAACCTCCAATGGAGACACCCACAATATGCACTTTTTCTAAACCTAATCCTTCAATTACTTCATTTAACCATTCTGCTTGTTGTTTTTGGTTTTCAATCACCTTCGTTTGCACGCTCATTCCAGGTTCACCGAGTAAATCTATTGTGTAAACAGGTCTTTTCTCCCTTAACCCTTCTAAATTGGGTACCCACATTGGAGTAGATGCACCTCGTCCAGGGAGTAAGAGTATTGGTTCCTTATGTTTATTTTCCTCTTTAGTAAAGTAATACGTACGAATTGTGCCATATGTAGTTTCTATATCTTTCTTATCGTTAGGTTGTGGAAGAAGTGCCATTGATTCATCGTAGGCACTTTGAAAGTCTTTTTTTCCTTTTTCAGATGTAAAATGACCAATCTTATTATCCTCTCTCTTCATTTAAACCCCTCCTTTCTACAAATATATGGATGAATTCTATCCATATATTCATGGTAATCATCCATTGAAAATTTATCTTCTCTAAGGCAAAACTGTCATTTAGAAAAAAGAAAAAGACACCCTAAGGTGCCTTCCTGTGACTTGAACCATCTTAATTTTAATAATATGTATTGGACTCCCATCCAACTATTATTTTACCACATTAAATTGTTTTGTTTATTGAGAAATACAATAGTTTATATGCTGGTCTTTTATATTAGATCTTTTTCTAGTCCATGTAGCGATTAATAAAAGAACAAGCTATTAATTAAAGGTAAAACTACATGCTAAGCCGGTGTAACATATCAATAAAATTTACATTGTATATCTTATATATTACGTAGGAACCGAAAAAAAGAATTAGTTTATAATTATCGTGAAGAAGCCATAGTGGTAGTTCTAGTGAGGTTTTTACTAAATTAAAGTACGTACTTTTTCAAATTATATATACAATGAAATGAAACCAGATATAACAATCAATGGAAGGATTACTGCAAGTTTATTTTTTAGAGGGGCACGTTTGTCTGGGACGCCTGGGTGGATAACAAAAGCAAGTAAAACAATTGCTCCAATAATACCTAAAAGTATATGAATGATAATCATCCTCCTAAGGAATATTATCAAAATTATATCACATCCAAACACGAAGAAAAGGAATTAATGTAAATAATCACTAAATATTCTATCTATAAATTTTAAAAAGCCCCCTCAAAGCATCAGCTTTAAGGGAATCCATCCTATCATCTTCTCGCCTCATACAACCGATTTGCTTTATACGAGCAAACGAACAACATACATGTCGCAACAGGGATAAATGTCAAAAACAATCCTCTCATTAATGCAAATGGCGTTTCAAATAAGAATGACCATAGAAATGCTACGCCTTGCTTATCCCATAATCCAGGCGTCAAGTATAGTTCTTTCGGATTTACAAATGCTTCTATATTAATCGTGTTATTATATATAAATAGAAATAATATCGGCAAATAACAGATCGCTAATTCTAAAAATGTTTTAGATAGACGTTTATACTTCCCTGCTCGTGACATTTGATCTGAAAAAATGTCATCTTCACTTTCTTCATTTATCTTTTTAAAATAGTACGTACCTGACCACCGATTACCAGCTATATGCTCCCAGCCACTATCTTCAAATAACGTGCAGTAATTCATAAATTCACTTTTTCTACTAAATACTCTATGGTCTATTCTAATCGTCGCATCTTCCGGCTCTGTATATCTAAATGTATAACCAAATGTAGTGCTTTCTAGTTGATAGCCTTTCCAAGCCATCTCTTCTAACCATTTTTCCTCTTTCTCAAAGTCTAAAAAGAATTTCAATCTCCACATCATCGTTTCCCCCTAACTATACGTGTAATAAACTCTTTGTAACCTCAATAATGTGCTGCATTCTCATAAAGTCTAAGTGCAATACTTCTTTCCCACGTTCCGTAATGACATACACTTTTCTTCGTTTATCTTCACTTTTTACCGATTCTATTAACCCTTGTTTTAATAAATTTTCAACCGCGCCATACAATGTACCCGCTGCAATTTTCACTTGATGATTACTCAGTTCCTCCACCTTTTGCATAATTAAATATCCATGAGCTGGCTCTAATAACGCTAAAAGAACGTAATACGTTGTTTCCGTTAATGGTAAATTTTTATCTCTATTCATAAAGACCTCCAATGTAACGATAAATATATAGCCAAACTATATAGTTAAACTGTATAGTTTGATTTTATACAGTTAGACTGTATATGTCAAATTAAGTTATAAAAAAGCAACCTAGATCCAACATGGGATCTAGGTTGCTTTTTTACATAAACGTAATCGTCACTAAACAATATCCTTCTTTCGCATTATACGGCTCCGCTTTATAAGAAACACGGTTTGTCCCTTGCGGATAACCGATTTCTCCAATTGCTTTTTTCACATCTTGCAATGCGCCATCCATTGATTGTTTATAAAGGATTTCAATCTTTGGTAACTTTTCGTTATAACGTTGCTGCATTTTATTTTTGAATTCATTATAGTTATTTGCAATATATTCATTTCCTAAATAATTTAACTTTGTATCTTTTAATATTTGCTGATATGCAGGAGTTTTCGCACCACCTGCCGCAATTTTATTTGTTAATGTACTATAATAATTTGTTGTAGCTTGCGGATAGTCCCCGCGGTTCCACTCATGATTTCTTGCGATTTGCTCATCAGATAAGTTGAAATAAGAATACGTTACGCGGCCTTGTTCATCTGGTATTGGATCATCGAATGTTGTATCAAGGTGATACCATTTGTTTTCGATTTTCACTAAGTTCCAAGCATGAGGCTGTCCGTCTCCAGTTCCTACTACAAAATGATTCTCAATTCCAGCTTCTTTTAATAGTTGATAGGTTAATAGTGCATAACCTTGGCAAACCGCAGAACGATTTACGAGTGCTTCATATGCTGTGTAAGCTTTATAAGAAGTATCATAAGAAACGTGTTTTACGACATAATCATGAATCGCCTTCACTTTTTCGTGGTCATCCATTCCAACTTGCGTAATTGAAGAAACAATTGCCTTTGCTTGCTTCATTACATATTCCGTTTGTTCTTTCGTTTCACGATATGTAATCTTTAACGTAAACGTATAATTTCCAGGTGATCCAGAAAGTCCATATGAAACGTTCGATCTATTATAATTTGTATACTCATTTTTACTTGCTACTTCTTTATAGGCGTTAAAAAGTGTATTCATCACTTCTTTTGTATTACTATTTTTCGTTTTATATGGAAGTGTAATATTCGTTTCATACGAATTAATACGCTTTTGCACTTCATCTTTAAATGCTGTTAATAATGCCGCATCTCCTGTATCTTGCACCGCAACTTCAGGCTGTTTATATTTCAAAGTATTATATAAAAACTGCGCATATTGCTCACGTTTTACCGTACTATATGGCTCAAACTTCCCTTCACCTGTACCAGAAGCAATCCCGTTTGATTGCACCGCACTAATTGCATTTTCACCCCAATAACCGCTTGGAACATCATTAAATGTATGCTTTTGTTTCGCAGAAAGCTGGAAAGCGTTTGTTAGAATTTGTGCCATTTCTGCACGGCTAACAGAATCTTTCGGTCTAAAACCACCTTTGTCATCACCTTTAAAAATACCTAATTGCGTTAACGTTAAAACCTCTTCTGGGAACAATGTTGATCCTGTGCGAATATCTCGATACGGATTGTTTAAAGTAGATCCATCTTGTAATACGTAACGAGCACCGTCATTACTAAACGTACCACCTTGCTTATTCGGTACTAACACACGATAAATTAAAGCTGCAACTTGTTCTCTCGTCGCAACATCACCGAAACCAAACTTTCCATTTCCATAACCGGAAATAATATTTTTACTCGCTAAATCTTTAATCGCAGGATACGACCAATGCGATGTAGGCACATCAGAAAAAACACCCGCCTCAGCAGCTCTCACGTCACTGCCGTTTGTATACAATAAAGCACCACCAATAAGTGATAATGATGTAATTGATTTTAATAGTTTTGTGTACATAATTCCTTCTCCCAATACGTTCTCTATTTTTATATTTTGTCGAAAAATCTAAAAGAATATGACAAAACATATTATACTATTAAAATTTTTTGAAGGATATATTAAGTTTTGAAATATGCAAAAACTCATATTATTATATTTTTCCGTATTAATATTATGCTGCTTTACTTGCGGATATATAAACAAAAGAGAAATACAACATACAAACAACCCAAGTTCCTCATTGAAACTTGGGCTACTTCTTATACTTTTGTGCAAAAACAATAAGAATTTGGCCATACGACCACGATTACTGTAACAAAGGTTTTCACTAGAACCTTCTATACTATTTAACTGACTCTACTTGTTTCTCTAATTCTCTTCCAAGGAATGTAGCAAGCTCAAGCATACCAAATTGATTCGCTACAGACTCTGCATCAGAATTATAGTTTGTGTTTGTATTAATATCATACGTATAAATTGTTCCATCCGCACTGCGAATAAATTCAATACCAGCAACGGTAATTTCATTTTCTTTCAAAAACTCTTTATATTGTTCAATAATTGGCTCGTGGAAGTCCGATATAATTTCAAATTTTGTTGGCGTCTCTTTCTTACTCTCTTCTCCTACTGGGCAAAAAGCATCTTGAATCGAGCATGCATCTGCTGGACAAAGTTCAAATCCTTCTGATGTATCTACCTTAACCGCATATACAAACTGGCCGCCTACAAACTCACAACGTGTAATATATGGTTCAGGTGCTTCAATATATTGCTGGATTAAAGTAATTCCATCAATGGGCTCTTCAAACGCCGGACTATCCAAATATTGTTCTAAAGCATCAATGGAATGAAACAGTTGAACACCAAGGCCTTTACCTGCACGGTTATGCTTTGTAATGAATGGTACTTCCCCTAACTCTTTTGCTGCTTTTACTATATGATCACGGCCAACAGCACCAATTGTTTTCGGCACTTGTATCCCAAATTTTCTTAATGCTGCATATTGATTCAATTTACTTACTTCAAGACGTAATGCACGAGATCCATTAAATACTGTGCGCCCGTATCCCTCTAGCCAAGCAAGAACCCCTTCAGTTAATTCAGGTGCATATCGATGCCCTCTCGTATGTGAAGAAGCACTCATACGGCTATAAAATACACCTTTGGGAGGTTCTTGTTCTAATGAAAGTGTTCCTTCATTTAAAAGCCATTCCTCATACGGTAACTCCAGTTCTTCCAGCCTTTTCACTAAATGATCCGTCCATTCCTTATTCTCATGTAATATGTAAATTTTACTCATTTGTAATCAATTCCTTTCTTTTCGCTTCAACTAATGGCATCACTTTTTCAGAAAATCGTTTCATCTCTTCAAGCTGTGGTGAAAATTGTAAAAGTAATAACGTAACACCTACTTTTTCAAAAGCAAGTATCCTTTCTGCAATTTGCTCTGGTGTTCCGATTAAATTAGGACGTAACCCGCGATTCGATACGGAATAATCATTGAGTTTCACTTGCTGTTCCAACTGCGATTTACTCACAAAATCTTGGTAACCCGCATAACCTAACGCATCATCTTTCACATCCGTTATGCGTCTCCATTCTTCTAATGCCTCTTCTTCTGTATCACGACAAATAACGTAAGCGGCAAGCCCGAATGACTGTAATGGCTCCTCTGTCACTTTCTTTCTACGATTCTTCATATCTTCTATTTTCACAGATACTTCTTCCACTGTTCCCCCGTGCATTACATATGCATCCGCGTGATTTACAATGACCTCTTTTCCTCGCTCACTCTCACCACCTGCATAAAGCTTAATGCCTTGTTTTTGCACAGGTTTTGGACTTAAATTTGTATGCTGAATCTCATAAAAGTTCCCTTTATAAGAAAACTCGTCTTCCTTCCAAAGCCCCTTCAAAACTGTTACAAATTCCTCTGTACGATCATATCTTTCATCGTGCGCGGTAAATACTCCGCCGTACTGTTTCGCTTCTTCTTCCCACCATGCTGAAACTACATTCAATGTAAAACGACCATTACTTAATTGATCGATATTCGCTGCCATTTTCGCTGTAACTGCTGGATTATGGAAACCAGGTCTTACAGCTGTCATAATCTCTAATTTATCTGTCACTGCTGCAAGTGCTGCCGCAGTTGTCCACGCCTCTAAACTTGGTGCTGAAACACCTTTTATATCATTTAAATTTAATTCTGCAATCAGTGTTGTTGAAAAACCTAATTGTTCTGCCGCTTGCGCTGTTTGTTTTGCATACTCAAACGTAGGCGGCATAGATTCATCATCTACATTTCGAAGCCATCCCCCAAAAATCGGTAACCAAAAACCGTACTCCACTACCTATTCCCCCTTTATCTTTTAGCCATAAAAAAAGCTACTCTTATCGAAATAAGAGTAGCCTTCTTGACTAAGTGAACCGCTCTTATCTTTCAGGTGTTTTTTCACCTGCAGGATTTGGCACCTTTCGTCTAAAACGAGGTTGCCGAAGTTTCATAGGGCCCGTCCCTCCACTTCTCAACATAAGAATTGTTTGATTTTCATTTATTATAATCATCAGAATAATAAAAATCAATATTTTAATACTTATTTTTCCGATATACATTAAATGATATACGAAAAATATATTGTTATAGATAATTATAAGGGTATTATGTTGTTTTACTTGCGAATAGTTAAAGGGGTATGTTATATCATGTCGAAAACATCATGTATAACCAAGTTGATTTACTTCTATCTTAAAAATACAGAAAAAGAGGTGTTAATGCATGAAAAATAAACGATGCGAGAATTGTGGTTCTACTACATTTAAAGAAGGAAGAGTTGGATTTGCTTATCATGCATATGTTTGTGAAGATGATTCCAGTAGGCTCTTTTCAGTGGGAAAACGTTCCAAACTATTAACTACATTTTGTTTAGAGTGCGGTGAGGTGAAATCATTTAGAGTGGAGAAGCCGGAGATATTTGAAGAATAAAATACTAGAATCGAGATGTCCTTCATGTGGAAAAAAACCTAATTTTCTTGATAGATGTGGTTGTAGTTAATACAAATACCATTCCGGTGAAGGCTCTTTTTTTAAGTCAGGAATAAGCTTTTACTGCGGTACATATGAACATAAAACATCTGATTATAAAATAAAAAAAACGCTCATTTGAGCGTTTCATCTATATACCTAATAATTACTTTTTCTTCACTTTGATCTAATAACTCTTTATACTTCAATATTCTATCAACCCCACGGCTCTCCATGCGTATATTGTATAACGTTTGTTGTATTAACCTTTGATTGTTCCGTTGAAACATTTACTCCATTTAATAGTATGACCGTAATTATTAATCCAATTGAACTGCTTATGATTCTTTTCATTTTAAAGCCCCTTTCTGAAAACCTTTTTCTTTTTCTTTATATCCTAAATAGAAGTATTCACTGGATTTTATTGAATTTCCTTCTTTATGATATTTAACCGCTAATTTTTCAGCATATTCCTGGACATATTGCCATAAACCTACTTCATTAAAGAAAGAAATTCCTTTAGAAATAGCTAACTCTAATTCTTCAGCAGAAACATTCTCATTCATTCCCTTTAGAATGGTAAAATGATGTTCATATTCTTTTTGTTCTAGTTCATTACAGATTACTAATCCTTTTTCAATTAAAGACGCTGCAAGCTTTGTTTTTCCTAACTTTAAATTCTCTCTAGCTTCCAAAAAAATCGCTCTAAAGTGATTCGGGATTTTTTGTGATACTTCTGATAAATAACGAAGTGCTAAATCAGATAGGTTTTGCTCTGCATACATAACCCCTAAGCTATGTCGAACTCGTAACATTAGCTCTTCTTCATTCTGCTTTTTCAAAATATCCAGAGACGACATAAAATAAACTTCTGCCTGCTCAAATTCATTTAGCTTTACACATGCTAACCCAAGAACATTGTCACATGCTGCGACCTTCCTACTATACCCGTACAGCCCTTCAAATATATTTCTTGCTCTGGTTGCATATTGAATGACTAAAATAGGCTGGCAAACATGATAATAGTAGCTGGATAGCTTAAAGTTAAATTCTGCTTTTTCGATTGGATCCTGAATATTTCCCAACAAAGATTCTGCTATTCCATAATGCTTTTCAGCCACTTTAAAATCACCGTTTACCGCAGCATGAGAAGCCTTAAAGAAATGGTAATAATATAATAAAGATTCATCTGATGGCACTTCATCTAACTTCATTTTTCTTAGATCATTCTTAGATATGTCAGATTGATGGGGATAAAACTCTGCACTTAACATTTTAAATCTAAAATCTAAAAGTGCATAAAACTCTGTATTCTTTTGATTTTCTTCCATACTATTAATTTTTGTATCAATACTTTGTTTTAATTCCTTTGCCTTAACGAAATTCTGTGAACGGATTTCTCGATACCAATCATGTAAAAGTAAAGTGATTTCTTCCTTTTTTATTACGTGTACACTCATATAGCCCCTTCTCCTTTGTCTATAGATTACTAACATAATAACAAAAATAAACCTAGAAAACATTTAATTTTCTGAATATTATCGTTTCAAAAAAATTTCTCAATACATTTTCACCATTTCAAACTCTTTAAACTTATAACTTTGTTCCTTATTCGTTTCTATATATAAAATAACACTTCATTAGTGGTAATGATGAAATATGAAAGTCTATCCTTTCATAAGAAAGCCCCTTTTCTTTTTTCTCGATGATCGATATTACTTAACATGTAAAAAAGATTTTGATAGGAGTTCAATACATATTATTAAAATTAGGATGGTTCAAGTCGGAGGAAGGCACCTTTGGATGTCTTTTCTTTATTTCTCAATATAAAAACTTTAAGAATATGCTATTATTTTGATACAAATTCCCTTTTGTGCAATGAGATAGCAATAAAGATAAGACCCACCT